>JAWOCW010000229.1:0-13711 GCA_046483615.1 Desulfosudaceae bacterium | reverse complement strand
GCCGCAGCAGTTCCACGCTTTTGTAAGCGGCTATGCCGCCGCTGACCGCCAGCACGATTGTTTTATCTTTAAGATCCATGCCACCACACGTTAAAATTGTTATAAGACTTTTTCATCATAACCGCTCGCAAAGATTCGGACCCGAGTAAACCCCGGTTACTACAACCAGGTAACCTCCGGGTTCTTCCGTGATACGGTAAAGGAATAATTGTAAGCCGGGTATCCCAGGACCAGGCAGGCCTGCACCCGGCGATCGGCCGGAATGCCCAGCCACCGGCGAAGTTTACGACTGCGCCCCAGAGCCAGCTTTAGAAATCCGATATAACAGGTCCCCAGCCCCAGGGCATGGGCGTAATTGACGATGTTGTTGGCTGCGATATTGCAGTTGTCATCCTTGAAAGAGGCACCTTTGGGGGCCGTAAGCAGCATCAGCACCGGGGCGTTGTGCAGGATGAAATCTCTGCCCGCGGCCGACTCGGCCATATAGTATTCCATGGCGCCAAGATAGCGGTCCAGCGTCTGGACAGCGGTTGAACGGCGGAGGAGTTTTCGCAGGGCCCGGCCGAAAGCCGTCCGCGACCAGCGATACAGCTGGACGCCCCAGTTAAAAACGTGGGCGGATACTTTCTGGAGCACAGCCCGGTCGGTGACGATGATATAAGCCACGTTCTGGGAATTACTGGAGGTCGGGGAATAGCGGGCCAGCTCGATCAGTTGCTGGATCACCGCCGGCGGCACAGCGGTCTCTTTGTATCTCCGAACGCTGCGCCGGGACTTGACTATCATTTCATAGACGCGCCCGTCGGTTTCTTCCCCGGAACGTTTCCGGGTGACCGGTTCCAGCTGATCAGGATCCAGCAGGGAATGGACAATGGCCTGCCGGGGGCAAACAGCCAGGCAATGGCTGCAGCCGTTGCACAGTTGCGGGGCCACCGGCCTGGCTTCCCCGTCTACTTCCTGCCAGACACCGGCCACGCAATCCCGCACGCAAAGCAGGCAATTGTTGCAGCGGTCCTCAATTCGTTGAATCTCCATTAATCAGTTCACCTTTAGTGGCAGGCCACCTTATTTATTCATTCATGACCATCAAGTCTTAACAGACCCTTCTTATTTATGGATATATGTATCAAATATTTTCAGCTTGCACAAGAATGACGGCTTCAAATAAAGGCCTGGCGAAAAGCATATCCGTCTCATTCCGCGGGGGGAGCCGCGCGGCTTTTCAGGCCGGATGTTTCACCCTGCGGTCCCGCCGGGGCGGGACTGGCAGCTTCGCCCAAAGCGACTCGTGAAATATTCTGATTTCGACTTCTGGTTTCAGCTTCTGGTCAAGCGCCTTGCCTTTGGCTGATGGTATGATATGGTTTTTGCAGGAGAAGGACAAGATCAAGCTGAATTCCGGATAATGCCATCAGGCAGGCGGCTGGCATGTCCGGTAACTTTTATTATCACCGGGGAAAAAGTTATATGTCCGAACCAACCATCAGGCTGGAGCTGCCTCCGGCCGAGTCGCTGCGGATCGCCGCCATATCCCGCCTGGGTTATCCCGGTCCTGATGAGGTCAGTCAAAAAGTAATGGCCTGTCTGGACCGGGAAGTGGAGCGCTGCCTGGAGCTGGCCGCGCCGCGGGCTCTATGCGAGCTGGCGCCTTTCCGGGCATGCCGGCGGGGGGAAATTGAGGCGGAGGGAGTCGTTCTGAAAACCGTGAACTGGGCCCGGCTGGTGCGTCGCATGAGCCGGGTAAGGTATTTGTGCTGCCTGGCGGTAACACTGGGCAAACATCTTGATGAAACCATCGCGGAACTCGGGTCCGACCGGTTGACCGCTTCTTTTATTCTGGACGCGGCCGCCTCCGCCCTGGCGGAGATTCTGGCGGATGAGGCGCAGCAGCAGATCCGCGGCTATTTTAACCTGAAGGGATGGCGAACCAGCTTACGTTTTTCTCCCGGTTATTGCGACTGGGAGATGAAAAACGGCCAGGAAAACCTGTGCGGCTTTCTACATCCGCAAACCATCGGTATTCAAGCCTCGCCTGCTTCAGGCATGATGACGCCGCGCAAGTCGATTACGGCTGTTATGGTGGTGGCTGACGAGATGCCGGCTGAAACTCCTTGTTACCTGTGCGCGCGGGATTGCCCTCATCGTCGCGAGCCTTATGCGGCAGATTGAACCGGAGGGAACCGGGCCGACCGGAAAATGTTTTTTTCGGCCTTTCAGCCGGGATGATCTTTCAGGAAGGAGAGCAGTTCGCTGCTCAGACGATCCGGAGCTTCGATGGCGGTCATGTGGCCGACTCCTTCAATAACAACCTGCCGGCAGTCGGGAATGGCTTCGGCCATGATTCTGGACGGCTCCATAAACAGGTCATCTTTTTCGCCGAGCAGAATAAGAACCGGGCAGGCGATTTGTTTCAACCGGTCTACCCGCAGATCCGGATCCTGGTAAAACGATCGGACAAAGGCCGCGATTTCCTGACGGTTGCCGATGCTGATGATGTCGCGGACCATCTCCCACATGGTGTCGTTGTGGTCGGCTTCGGCAATCCCTCTGAAAAAAGGGAAGGGGTTTTTTTTCACCAGGGAGATGGTCTCATCCCAGGTGTTTTTTTCAAAACCGGCCGCGAATTTATCAAAAAAGGCCTGCCGTTGCTGGCGGCTGCCGTTTATGGGTGAGGTGGCTGAACTGGTGTCGGTCAGAATCAGGCTGGCCAGGCGGCCGCTGTTTTCCATGGCCCAGCGTGAGGCCGCGAATCCGCCGGTGGAGTGGGTCAACAAATGGAATTTTGCCAAACCGAGGTAGTCGGCCAGTTTTTCCATATCAGCGGCAATCGTGTCAGCATCGTATCCGGGCGGGGTGGCGGTGGCAAAGCTCTTACCGTGACTTCGCATGTCCATGGAGACAAAGCGGTATTGTTCCGAGAGCCTGGCGGATACGCCGGGAAGGCTCCAGTAAGTCGTGTTTTCTATCAGGCCGTGGATGGCCAGGATCGGTTCGCCGGCGCCCGTGTCTTCATAATAGATTTTGGCGTCAGGAAGATTAAGAAAGGGCATGTTTATCAAGCCGACTACGGGTTATTTGCTTTTTCTCAGCATCTGCCGCTGATTGACATAAATGCGTTCTTTTAAGCGCAGGTTCTCACTTTTCGTGATTTCCTTGAACATCAGGCCGTAGTAAAAACTTTCCGTGTTTTTTTCAAAAACAACCCGTTTTATCTCGGCCCGCCGGACCGAGACCGGCGCCACCTCTTCTCCCGAGGTTAACAGGTTCAGGCTTAGATCTGTCAACTCCTGGTTATCTTCAAATTGCTTTTGTTTCCGGTCGTCTCCGAAACCGGTGATAAGGGCGCCACCCTGGCTGACATCAATCATGGCCAGTTTCTTTTCCTGGCCGTCAGCCCGGGCTGTAAGGTACGCGCCCGCGGGCATCTTGATCCGAAAATGCCGCCGGCGATGCCTTTGTTCCACGGTTGCCGGTATTTTGAATAAGAGTCTGTTGCCCTTGATTATTTTTCCGCCGGTGGTGGTGAAACGGGAGGGGATGCCGTTTTTGTCAATAAAGGTAAAATCGAATGATTTTTCCCCAAGACCTTCAACCGCGTCCTGATATCCTTTGGGACAGCTTACCGCAAAAAGGGACTGGTTGTTGTCGGAACTGCTGACCTGGTCAATAACTGTTAATTTTTTAAAAGATGTCCCCTGAAGGGACATGTGGAGAATGAGACCATCTTGTTGCAGTTGTCTGAACAAGGCCAGTTTCTGGTCATTACTGGTATTTGGTTGGTTGTCCGTCATAAACTGTTAATTCCCCGGTTTTAACGGGGCGGTCTGAACTTATCCTCGCGGCAGCCGCGGGCTGTGATGCTACTGGTTGGATGGGAGCGTTTTAATGCCAGCCTTTTCAGGTTGGGCGCATTAAACGGCTTAGCCCGGGTATTTCATGAAATATCCGGGTCAGGTCAGGTCATTTTATAAAGGCGGAACGCCGCCCTGATAAGTTTTTACAGGCTGGACAGGTATTGTTCCCACTCCTCAAGGAATATTCTCAGCTCGGTACTGCTGAACTTTGATTTATCGATAACAATGGTGATGCCCTTGATGGTTGTCTGAACAAGATTCATGGTCATCATTTCTATTCTTTCGGCGGAGGGCAATATCCCTTTGGCAGAAATTTGTTCAACTTCCTGCGGGGTCAGTTTGGAGACAAAACCACGGCCGACAATATTGGACAGCTGGTTGTAATTCAAATCAGTGCCGAAGCCCCGGCCGGCGGTGAGCTCCAGTTCCGAAGGGGATATCCGTCGAAACCCGCGTCCGTCCTGGTTGTCCATCTCTTCCGCGGTCAGGCTGGTCGCGCCCTGGTATTGGGTTGTTTGCGCCACCGCCATACCCGTTGTCAGAACCAGAAGCAGCGGGAGCATGATCAAAAGTTTTTTGATGGAGTCCATTTTAGCCTCCTTTTGTATCATTTTCATGGGATTATCGATTAAAAGGATATTTGACTCTCTTATCTGACGGTTTGGTAAAGAAGTATCAGGCTCCGGCTTTAAGACAGCGCGGCAGTTTTCATCAGTCAGCCCCAAAAGAGAACAATTCTTTCTGATTTTATATAATCAGGTTGAAAATGTAAAGGAAAAACCGGAACGTCGCCGTCCAGGCCCCTGGTATCATGATTTTTTGAAATTTTTTTTACGAAAATGTTGACCGGAAGATCTCCTGAAAGTCATCAAAAGAAGATGTGATACAGGGCCCGCGCGCCTGTTTTTTTCCAGCGGCGGGTTTTATTCCAGGTCAGTTCCAGGGAGATATGGGTGTTTTTTGATATCCTGAAATTATTGTTAAAACCAACTGAGTACGCCTGGTGATCGTCTCCCGCCACAAACCACATGGCTTCGCCGAAAAGATGACTCTGCCAGAAAGGAGCCGGAGCCTTAATGACGCCGCAGGTCATCCCGCCTCCTATGGCGTGATTTTTTTCCAGAGAGCCGGCCAGGTCCACTTCTCCCTGAATCATGGCGTAAGAAAGCCCCCAAAGCGTTGAATCAAAGGCCAGGCCGGTGCCGGTGTTGAGACGGTAATACAGGGATTCATCTCCGCTGGCCGTTGGTTTGCGGTGGAAACCGGTATCAAATTTCCAGGAAAGGGGTTTAAAAAAAGCGTCGCGGCCTGAAATTGAGACAATATCTATTATGTCAAGTTGCTGGAGCTTAAATACGTCATCTTCCGGATAATAGCGCATCCGGGCGTCACCAAACTCGATCTGCGCGCCCTGGTTGTGGATATAATCCATATCCAGCAGATCGGTAAAAGCCGGTCGATAACGTAATTCCACAAAGGGCTCCCCGGCGTGAACGCCTCCGCCGAGGCTGATCCTTTTCGAATCGTGTCCGATCATGGGATCTGGCGGAGCACTCATTTCTTTTTCATAGGAAAAATCATCCCGACCCAGCTTGCTCCTGGCCTTCAGGGTTTCCAGGAATTTTTCCCGGTATTCCGTTCGGTCAATTGATCTTTTGGTATGAAGGTATTGCAATTGCTCCCCGGCCAGGTCAAGGATTCTGATCTTTTTTTCGTTTTCATCGATACTGTCCAGAATATCCGCCGGTTCTACCTTCCCCTTGATTATGTCAAGGGTGGTGGCAATGGCTTCCTCGTCCAGCGTTTCGATCTTGTGTTTGATTCTGGATGCTTTGGAAGGCCGGAATTCCACCGCCGTGATGACCTCCTCTTCCCGGATGGCCCGAATGGTATCTGCCGGCAGGACCGCCACTCCGTTAAATTTTTTCACCAGATCGAGGGATGGGCGGGCCGCCTCCAGCAGATAAAGAAGATTATAGGAACAATTTTCATCAAAGAAGAAGTAGTCGGTATAGATATTGCCGAATTCCTTGACGTGCCAGATAAGACGCTTAATCTCCCGGGGCGTCAGGTTAAGGCGGTATTCCCAGATATCCCGCTGGTGAATATCGTTGTATTCCTGAATTTTTTTATAATAGGGCTCCACGGAATAATAGCCCTTGTACAGCCCGAAGACACCGCTGATGGCAAAAGAAAGACCGTTGACATTATCCACCCGGGCCGCGTAGTTGACGGCGTAGGCCAGGCGTTTGCTGGAATAATCAGTGTTAATGGCGAGCAGGGTATGGCCAAACATGGAGGCCGGATTGTTCATGTAGTAAGTCGGGAAGACCAGGCTGGCGTGGCGGGGCTCAATCGCGTCGATTTCCGGGCAGGCTTGATCCGGGTATATCTCGGGATCCAGGGAGAGCATTTTTTTCAGCCACTGGTACCGGGCATAAAAGCTACAGACGAGGTCTTCAGCCGCCTGGCGATCCGGTTGGAACAATTTGGTAATGGTGGCTTTTAATTCCGCCTCGGGATTGGTTTTCCCGTCTGGTGACAGAAAAAAGTCCGGATCATCCACCTGACTTTTAACACCGAACAAGGACTTTTCATAATGAAGCAGAATGCGCCAGTAGTCGCGCTGGTGAAGGTTTTTGCGGCCAGCCAGTTCAATGAGCTGGTCGGTGAACCGGTCGGTTTCGGGCGGGACCGCGGGACGTGATCGGGCCAACCCGGGCAGCTGGGAAAAAATAAAAAAAAAGAGACACAAGGCCAGGACCGGCAATGTGTCTCTTTTTTTTATCAACCGCTGCTCCGAATCAGAGGTGCTATATGGTTTTGATAATTCGGGAGATTTCATTCACAACTTCTTGATCAGTCACCTGGGTGGTAGGATAAATTTTTTCAAAATTATTCTGGAGGGCGGAGAACAGTACCGGCTGCTTGTCAGTTGATACCTCAGCGATTTCCGCCAGTGCTTCCAGGGATTCGCCTTCCCCCCGGGCGATATCATTGGCCAGCGTATCCATGTTGTCAGACACGAAAATATTCATTTTTTCATATTTAGCCATGAGCGGATCCCGCCCACAGTCCAAGGTGCCGCTTGACATGGCAAAGGTCTGGTTGCCGGAAAGTCCATTTAAGCAGGTGCCGACAAGTTTCCAGACAACGCCTTCTTTTTCGCCGATGACCATGCCACCGAGGCCGCATCCGCAATCCTCTCTGACGTTATTGGCGGACGCAACACTTACCATGCTGACAATCAACAGGCAGGCCAGGATTGAAACCGTGATTTTTTTCATAAGACCTCCTCCTTAACTAAGTTTTCGGTTTAACGTAAAATCCATATTAAAAAAATATGGATTCAGACGACTGCCGGGAGTGCTTGAACAGGTTGAGCTGAACTTTCATAAACAGTACTGGCGGGCATAAAATTAATTATGTAATTATAAATTCAGTCTGATGATTTGCCGATTTTTTAAAAAAGATATCCCCCGAAATATCCTGGTCAGGTGAATTATTTTTTTTATAATACTTATGGGCGCGGATGTCAATCTCAATGCAATAAAAGTATAAGCCCGGCCTGGATTAAATCCTGGTTGGTGCCAGATCGTTTTGCGAAAAGTCTTTTCCGGGAAGGCAAACCGGGGGATAAAAAAGGGGCTGGAACGGCGGTTTATCAGCTGGGCGCGGTCCCAGCCCCCTCGCTTATTCTGGTGCCGGAGGTCGGAGTCGAACCGACACGGAGTTGCCCCCGGAGGATTTTGAGTCCTCTGCGTCTACCAGTTTCACCACTCCGGCGTAAAGTCGAAATAATAAAAAATTTAAAGAGCCTTGTCAATACTCCTGACGGCTTCATTTTTCAGTTACCGTGAATAACAGCCAGCAATTCCTCAGCTCCAATGGCGCCTTCCCGCAATATCCGGGGAGGGGACACGCTGACATCCACGATGGTGGAGCCGGCGCCGCCTTTAAGGGGGCCGGCGTCAAGAATCAGGTCCGGGCGTTCGAGCATCGTCTGGTTGATCCTTTCTGCCCGGCTGATCCCCGGTTGTCCCGAGATATTGGCACTGGTCCCGGTGATCGGGCCGTGGCAGGCGTTAAGCAGGGCGCGCGCCACGGGATGAGCCGGTATCCTGAGGGCGATGGTCCCGTTGGCCGCTGGCAAGTGGGCGGGCAGGCCGGGTTTGGCTTTAAGTATCAGGGTGACCATCCCCGGCCATAAACGATCCATAACGCGCGTGGCCGCGTCCGGAACGGCTGCCGCCATTTCGGTCAGGTCATGACGTTCCCGGATCAACAGCAGGATGGGCTTGTCCGCCGGGCGTTTCTTAAGCAGGCGGATTCGATCCGCGGTCGATCGGTTAAAGGCATCCCCGGCCAGGCCGTAAAGAGTCGTCGTGGGAAAAGCCACTATCCCGCCGCCGCCAATGACGCGGCCGGCCTCGGCAATTATTGAAGTCTCCGGCCGGGCTGAATCAACTTTTCGAATATTATTGTCGCATGCCATTGAGCTGTTCCGCTTTTTGCTCAACTTCGGCCATCATTTCTTTTTTATGATTTTCCAGCCGTCGGGCCAGATCGTGGTCGGACACAGCCAGGATCTGTACCGCCAGCATGCCGGCGTTTTTGGCCCCGGGTTTACCCACCGCCACGGTCGCCACCGGAACACCCGGAGGCATCTGCACCGTTGACAGCAGAGCGTCCAGGCCATTCAGCGGCGAGGCATCCAGGGGGACCCCGATAACCGGCAGAGTCGTCTGGGCGGCCATGGCTCCGGCCAGGTGCGCCGCCATGCCGGCCCCGGCGATTATCACCCGGATGCCGCGCTTCCTCGCGCCGGCGGCAAAAGCGGCCGCTCTTTCCGGGGTGCGGTGAGCCGAGGCGATGGTCATTTCAAAGGGAACGCCGAATTTTTTTAAAATGCCGGCCGCTTCCTTCATGACGACGAGGTCGGAATCACTGCCCATGATGATACCCACCTGAGGAAAGGTGGTCTCCTTGTGAAGAGCTTTACTGCCGATATCCGTGCGATAGAAGACCCCATCCCACGAAATTTTGGACACCGCCGCATAAGCCCGGCTGATCGCCTTTTCAATGGTATCACCCAGGGCCGTAACTCCCAGCACGCGGCCGCCATCCGTCAGAATCTGTTTTCCTTTGGCCCGGGTGCCGGCATGGAAAGTCATCAGGTCTTTCATGCGGTTAACGTTCTTTAAACCGCTGATGGCCATTCCTTTTTTGTAGGATCCGGGATAACCTCCGGCAGTCATGACCACGCAGACCGCCGGCCGGTTGTCTATATCCAGCGACATTTCATGGAGAGTACCGTCGCAGACCGCTTCCATAATGGGAACGATATCGCTTTTCAGCCGCATCATCAGCGGCTGAGTCTCGGGATCACCGAAACGGACGTTAAATTCCAGAACCCGGACGCTGTCCTTATCGACCATTAAACCGGCATAGAGCACTCCCTGGTAGCGAATGCCTTCGGCTGCCAGGGCGCGTATGGTCGCCGTCATGACCGTGTCCATGATTTTCTGATGAAGATACTCATCCACGACCGGGGCCGGTGAATAGGCTCCCATGCCGCCGGTGTTGGGGCCCTGGTCACCGTCATAAGCCGCTTTGTGGTCCTGGGAGGAAGGTAACGGCAGGATCGTCTCGCCATCGGTAAAAGCCAGAAAAGAGACCTCCTCTCCCCTCAGGCGTTTCTCAATAACCACGCGGGAGCCGGCTTCGCCGAAGATCCGGTCCTTCATAATCTGTTTCAGGGCCTCCAGCGCCTGTTTTTCGCTACTGCAGACAAAAACCCCTTTTCCGGCCGCCAGCCCGTCAGCCTTGACCACCATCTCGCCTTCATTTTCCCGGATATAAGCCGCGGCCTTTTCAAATTTGTCAAAGGATTTTCCATTGGCCGTGGGTATGCCATACTTGGTCATAATGTTCTTGGCAAAGGCCTTGCTGGTTTCGAGTCGGGCGGCTTCAGCCGGAGCGCCGAAAATTTTCAATCCTTCGGCTTGAAAACGATCAACCAGGCCCAGGGCAAGGGGCACTTCCGGGCCTACCACCGTCAAGTCAACGGCTTCTTCCAGGGCGAATTCAAGCAGGCCGTCGGTATCTTCCACTTTAATGGGCACGCACCTTGCCAGCGAAGCGATGCCGGCGTTGCCGGGGGCGCAATATATTGTGTTAACTTTTGGGCTGCGGGCGATTTTCCAGATCAGGCTGTGTTCGCGACCACCGCTTCCAACTACCAGGACTTTCATAACCTCTCCTTATACCTAAACTGAGCGTTTTTGACTTTTTACACGAATAATTTTTTTCAGGAGTTATATCATGTTTCACGTTATGGTTCCCAAAGGAATCAACTCCTGAAATATCCGGGATAGATCATTGGATTTTTATCATGATATCAATCCAGGCTCTGGGTGATCAACCGGTCCAGCAAAGCGCCGAATGATATTCCGGCCGCCTCGGCCGCCAGCGGCAGCAGGCTGGTCGGCACCATGCCGGGAATGGTGTTGGTCTCAAGCAGGTAGAGGCTGCCGCCGTCGGCAATCATGTCCGTCCGGCTGCAGCCTTTGCAAAAAAGAGCCCGGTGGGCACGGCAGGCATAGTCCTGAACCTTTTCGGTCAGGGCTTTGTCAATGTCCGCCGGACAGACTTCCCGGGTGGCCCCCGGCGTATACTTGGCTTCATAATCAAAAAAGGCATAGTCTTCTCCGGGGATTATTTCCACTACCGGCAGGGCTTCCAGGTTGTCATTGCCGAGAACCGCGCCGGTAAGTTCCCGGCCTTTAACAAATGCCTCCAGGATGACGCAGTCATCGCATTCCAGCGCTTTGTCCACCGCCCGGGCCAGCCGGGAGGCGTCATGGACTATGGACATGCCCAGGCTGGATCCCCCGTTAACCGGTTTGACCACCACCGGCATTCCCAGTCTCTTGATATGATCTTCCAGGGCGTCAGCACCGGGCGGTCGCTTTTTATCCAGCACGGCGTAGGCGGCCGTGGGTAAACCCGCCTGGATATATATTTGTTTGGCGGCCAGCTTGTTGGCGGCCAGGGCGCTGCCCAGTACGCCTGAACATTGATAGGGGATCTTCAGCAGATCGAGCATGCCCTGGAGGCTGCCATCTTCTCCTCCGGCGCCGTGAAGTATGACCAGGGCGACATCCAGCCGGGCGGCCTCGGTTACCAGACGTTTCAGGTCCGTTCGGGGGTCATAGCGGATAATTTCATAGCGACTCTTGTCCAGGGCTTTAAAAACCTGTTCTCCGCCAGCCAGAGAGATGTCCCGTTCCGGTGATGAGCCGCCGGCAATCAAGGCTACAGTGATCTTTGACATTTTACTCTCCCGGGTGATGGTGGAACAGGTGAATGAGGAGCCCGGCAACGGCTGGGAATGATTTACTTGTCTCGTCCGCCGATGCGGTCGTTGAGTTTACCGTAATACCTCTGGGGGATCTCCATCTCAACACTGGTATTGCGGGCCATATTCAGCTTGGTGATCAGGAAGTTCAGCTTTTTGGTGACGCGGTACTGCTCTTCAACGTCCTTGATGCCGGCCAGAAGGTCTTCTGTTCGCCTGATCTCTTTTCGTAATTCTATTTCCGGGGGCAGGCAGTCGGCGTTTTTCAGTATCTTGTGCGAGAGGCGGAGGTCTTCCGGTATATGCCCGTCATTAGGTAACTCCAGGGGTTTGCCGGTACCGGGAAGATTGTCGAACAAACCTTCTTTACGGGCCTGCTTGATACGGCTTTCTATTATTCTTTCGAATCCGGGAAACATATCAGCGCCATTACCCGCCAATCGCGTCAAAATAAGTGGCTCTGGTGACTTTTGCCCCAAAGAGCCCTATTAAAATGGTGGCGATGCAGGGATTTGAACCCCGGACGCTACGGATATGAGCCGTATGCTCTAACCAACTGAGCTACATCGCCAATCATAATTTTTTGCTATTGTGTTAACAAACCGGTCAAAAATAAGGTCTATTAGCAGGCTGGGCTGGCGGAGTCAAGCAGATTCTTAAAATGATCCTTTAAAAAAATCAGAAAAAGTCGGCGGGTTTAATCGACCGGGGATGAGTCTGCCACCATTACTTCATATTCCACCAGGTTTTCCGGCAGTTCCGGGACAATAATCATAAAGGGAATAGTTCCCCCGGGCCTGACATCCAGGTTTTTCTGGTCGTCGCCGGATTTGTTCGCCAGCCGGGTTCGGAGCGTGGTCAGGTCGCTTTCCACCAATTCCTCCTGGCTGAGAATATTGCCGCAGTATGCCGTTTCACTGGTCTCCAGGGTATGTCCCTGGGAATACATATCGGCCTGAACCTTAATTAATTGTCGGGCGGAAGCAGATTCATTTTTAACCGCGCCAGTGATGACAAACAGTTTTCCCATTTCATTATTTTTTACAAAGTCACTTTCGATGGTACTTTGCATGACACTGACATTTCCGGCGGGCTCGGCCGCGCCGATTTTGCTGATCAGGGTGTTAAAAAAAGGGATTTCGATCCCCATGCTGCTGGAAAGATAGTAGGCCCCGCCTCCGAGCGCCGCCAGCAGCAATATGATGATTACAATCAGTAAAATAACTTTAGAAGATTTTTTACCGCTTTTGGCGGCTTTCTTTTCTTCTTTGGTCTTCTTTTCTTTTTTGGGTTTCTTCTCTTTCTTGCCCTTCTTTTCTTTTGCTTTTTTGGTTTTACCGCCGGCGTCAGCTGTTTCTTCAGCAGCCTCTTTATCGTCAGTTTCAAAATCAAGCGCTATGTCTTCATCTTCGTCGTCGCCGGCTTCCAGCATTTTTTCAATATCGGAAAAATCTTCATCATCTCCCTCTTCAAGGGAGATCTCTTCATCCAGATCATCGTCGGTGCCGTCATCGGCCAGTTCCAGTTCTATATCCTCATCATCACCGCCGCCCTCCTCGTCGTCGGGTTCCAGCAGTTCCATTTCGATGGTTTGTTCCAGGTCGGTCAGGTCGATTTCTTCCTGTTCAACGCCATCCGATGATTCGTCGATATCCAGATCCAGGTCCAGATCATCAGAGGCCATTTCCACCGTATCGGCGACTGACACGTCATCGGATTCTAAAAGACTGTCTACTTCTGAAAAATCAAGGTCTTCATCCTCCTCAGCCACGGATGGTCCTTCATCATCGTCCAGATCCAAATCCATATCCAGATCATCGCCCGAATCGTCCGGTGTATCGACCAACTGCGTGTCTTCATCCAGCTCCAGTTCAAAATCCCCGGAGGCTTCATTCGGAGCCTGATTTTCATCCAGATCGCTATCCAGGTCCAGATCCAGATCAAGGTCGTCATCCAGGTCTTCGTCTTCCTGATCTGGTTCATATGAGGAGGGGGCTTCATCATCTATATCCAGGTCCAGGTCCAGCTCCTCATCATCATCAACATCAAGGTCTGTTTCTTCATCAAGTCCCGGTTCGTTTTCATCAAGCGAGAGGTCCTCTTCGTCCAGATCCAGATCCAGATCATCATCACTTTCTTCGTCGTCCAGGGAGAAGTCGTCATCCAGGAAATCGTCGGCACCGTCGTCGGATGACTCAGGGGCTGTGTCGTCGAAAGTTTCAGGGGATGTTTCAGGGGATGTTTCAGGGGATGTCTCAGGGGTAGCTTCAGGGGAAGTATGAGGAGACGTTTGGTCCGGCGCCGGTTTTTCCTGCTCCGGTGGCGCCGGCTCTGGCTTGTCGTCCTTGGGGAATGGTTCATCGGCCGCTTGGGGCTTGGTTCCCGGGGTGGAAGTGGCCTCTTCCGAGGGGAAAGCGATAAAGACGTTTTTGCATTTTGAACAGCGGACTTTGGTGCCATCAGGCTGCAGCAGCGATTGTTTCATGTTGAAACCGGT
>JAWOCW010000180.1:0-2802 GCA_046483615.1 Desulfosudaceae bacterium | reverse complement strand
GTAGTCCCCGTCCTCCTGCCTCATGATGGTATGATAAGGCTGAAAAGCGGCCAGGGCTTTATCCATCATGATAGCTGTCAGCCGGTTTTTCCGGGACAGGCCGGCACCTTCCTCCAGGCGGGCGTTTTTTATGCAGAGGTTTGTCTCAAGATACCCCCGCAAGGCCTCAAGCCCCTTGGCCAGCGTTCCCGGCGGACCGGATCGCGTGGCCCCGCAGGCCAGCAACAATTGATTGGCAGTAAAATTATTGGAATAACGCATCAACCGGCCGACCGTGTCTTTCAGCGTCAAATCGGATTGATGCCGGTAAATCAGGCGGTCCCGGACAGGGTCCACCCGGCCGGGCCTGACCTGACCGGAGACGACCCCTCCCTGGGAGGCGAAAAACCAGGCGAACAAACGGCCGGCATAATCAGCCGTTCGATCCTGATGATTTATTAATAAAACACGGCCCCGGTCCAAAGGCATCTTCCGGAGCCGTTTTTCAGCAAAGGGCAGCAGGGGTGTCTCCGGTTCGGTGCTGCGAAACCGGCCATCTTCAAGGCTAAAGGCGACCGTGTTGAAATTGGCGCACAAGGCTCCGTTGGGGGCATCGTAAGGTTGCAGCGAGGGCGCAGACCGTCCCGGGATCCTGACGGCAGCGAAAAAAGAGTCATCCACGATAATATCTTCAATCGTTTCAACCGTCCGGCTTACCCCGGCGGCAGCCCGTTCAATCTCCCGGGAGGTAAAACCGGGGTCACCATACCCCTTGATGACCAGGTCCCCCGCCGGGGTCAGGTAAAAACCGGTTTTAAAACGGTAGTCTTCACCCAGGTATTCAAACGAGGCCAGGCTGGTGATAATCTTGATAATCGAGGCCGGAATCAGGGGTAAATCGGCCTGCCGGGCATAAAGGACCCGGCCGTCCCGGCAACTTGTTACCAGCGCGGCATCGTTCTTTCCCAGGAGGCGGTCCAGCTGTGATCCGGCTCCGGAGGCGGCCGCCGTCACTCCGCTCAAAAAAAAGACCAGCCCCAAAACGACTGCCTGCCTGAACCGATATTGCCGGCGCTGAAATTTAATCATGGCTTCTACAATCTTATTTTACACCGCTTCCAGAAAAGCCTGGTAGGCGTTGCGGGTCGTGTAAATATCGCCCTTGCTGGATATTTCAAAGGGCGAGTGCATCCCCAGCAGCGCCGGGCCGCAATCCACGATATCCATGCCGTATTCCGCCAGAAACTTGGCGATAGTGCCGCCGCCGCCCTGGTCGACCCGGCCCAGCTCTCCGGTCTGCCAGGCCACCCCGGCGGCATTGAAGAGGTGACGCACCCAACCGACATATTCGGCGCTGGCATCACTGGAGCCGGATTTACCCCCGGAACCGGTGAATTTTGTGATACAAACGCCATAGCCCAGTTGAGCGGCGTTATTTTTTTCATGCACTTCCTGGTAATCCGGGTCCAGGGCGCCGTTAACATCCGCCGAAAGCGCCCGGGTAGCGGCCAGGGCCTTGCGCAGGGTGCGCTCGTCCGTGGCCTGGCCGGACAAATCCAGCAGATCGGAGACAAAATCCTCCAGCAGGCGGGACTTGGCCCCGGAATTTCCTTCGCTGCCAATCTCCTCTTTATCGTAAAACATGACCACGGCGGTCCGACGAGGCTGCTTGGCGGCGATCAGGGCCTGGAGGGCCGTGTAGGCGCAGATACGGTCGTCCTGGCCATAAGCGCCGATCAGGCTGCGGTCCAGCCCGACATCGCGGGCCCGGCCGGCCGGCACCGCCTCCAGTTCAGCGCTGACGAAGTCCTCCTCAACGATACCATAGGCATTGAACAACTCCCTCAGGACAGTCAGCTTGAAACGATCTTTGGTGGATTGATCACCGGTCGGCCTGCTGCCGGCCAGCAGATTCATCTTTTCACCGTCAAAAACATCGGCCAGTTTTTTATTGGACTGAAGTTTTCGGGCCAGATGGGGCAGCAGATCGGCAATGGTAAAAACCGGATCACCTTCGCCATCGCCCAGGGCGATATCCACGGCGCTGCCATCCTGTTTGATGATTCTGCCATAGAGGGCCAGGGGCCGGGACAGCCATTGATATTTACGGATGCCGCCGTAATAATGGGCCTTGAAAAGGCTCAGTCCCACCTCTTCATAAAGCGGATTCTGCTTCAGGTCCAGCCGGGGAGAGTCGATATGGGCCGCCAGCAGATTAATCCCGGCAGCCAGGGGCCGCTCCCCGATAACAGCGGCGGCCACGGCTTTGTCATGATAAATTTGATATACCTTTTTCTTGCGGGCCGAAGCGGTCTTGATGTTCTCAAAACCATTTTTTTCCAGTTCCGCGACCACGGCGGCCGCGGCCCGGCGTTCGGTTTTGGCCTCGTCCAGAAAATGCCGGTACCGCTCCGCGAAAGCAAAGACTTGTTTTTCTTCGGCAGCTGACAATCGATCCCAGACCGGCTTTTTTTGCCGACAGAGCTTTTCGCTCAGGGCTTTGACCTCTTTTTTCGTCATTTTAGCGCTCATTACAAGACTCCTGCTGAAGATATCCGGATCAGAGTCCGGGTTTACCGGCTTTCCAGAATAAGGGTAACCGGCCCGTCGTTAACCAGGGCCACGTCCATCATGGCTCCGAAACGACCGGTTGCCGCCGTAACGCCCTCCTGTCGAACCAGTTTCGTGAAATGGCGGTAAAGGGGCCGGGCCGTATCCGGACCGGCCGCCTTGATAAAGGAGGGCCGCCGGCCCCGGCTGCAATCAGCCAGCAGCGTGAATTGTGATACCACCAGCATCTCACCGCCAGTATCCAGCAGGGAC
>JAWOCW010000075.1:0-3109 GCA_046483615.1 Desulfosudaceae bacterium | reverse complement strand
AAGTATAAGATATGCGACAAATCCTTAACCTCCGGAGCCCAGGAGCACGGTCTTATGCTGAACGGATCCCAGCGCTACGGAAAAAAAAGCGAGCAGCTTGCGGCCGGATATTTAAAAAAACAGGGCTACAACATTATCTGTCGTAATTTCCGGGCTCCCTGCGGGGAAATCGATATTATCGCCCGGGATGGCCCCGCTCTGGTCTTTGTGGAAGTAAAAGCGCGCCGCAACCATCGTTATGGCGGCGCCAAGGCCAGCATTACCCGGGCCAAAATGTCAAAAATCACCCAAACCGCGCTGTATTATCTCAAACAGACCCGGCAGACCGACCAGAAGGTCAGGTTTGATGTCGTCTTTATAGAAAATGAAGTGGCCGATCTTTATAAAAACGCCTTTGATGCCGTATTGCCGTCATAGGATTGGCCCGGATCTCGCCAAGCAAAGTCCGGATAAGGAGGAGTTATGGAAAGCACGGTTTTTTTTGTCGATCTTTCAGCCAGTTTCAAGGAGAATCTGGTTGCTAAACTGGGACGACTGGTCGAAACCGCCGGCATCCGGGAGGTGGTCGCGGAAAGGGATCTGGCGGCGGTCAAGCTTCATTTCGGAGAACTGGGCAACACTGCTTATATCCGGCCGGTCTTTTTAAGAAAGATTGTTGATATTCTCAAGGGGATCGGCGCGCTGCCCTATCTGACCGATGCCAATACCCTTTACGCCGGCTCCCGGAGCAATATTGTTGACCATCTGGAGACGGCCATTCATAACGGGTTTGCCTATTCCGTGGTGGGCGCTCCCCTGGTTATTGCCGACGGTCTCCGGGGACGGAGCGAAGTGGAGGTGGCCGTTAACCAGAAGCGTTTTGAAAAGGTTTACGTGGCCGCGGAAATCGCCCGGGCCGACGCCCTGATATCGGTGGCCCATTTCAAAGGGCACGAGCTGTCCGGATTCGGTGGCGCCATCAAGAACGTCGGCATGGGCTCCGCCTCCAGGCGGGGCAAGCTGGCTCAGCACTCCACCGTCTCGCCCGGCGTGAAAACCAAAAAATGCATCGGCTGCGGTGACTGCGTCTCGCACTGCCCGGTCGGGGCCATCAGCCTGGTGGAGGAAAAAGCGGTTATCGACGCTGACACCTGTATCGGCTGCGGCGAATGCATCGTGGTCTGCCCCAGCAACGCCGTTCAGATCCAGTGGGATCAGTCAGTCCCGGTTTTCCTGGAAAACATGGTGGAATATACCCAGGGAGTCTTAAAGGGCAAGGAGGGCAAAACCCTCTACGTCAACTTTATCACCGACGTGGCCCCGGCCTGTGACTGCGTGCCGTACAATGATTCACCGGTAGTCCGGGACATCGGCATCCTGGCTTCCAAAGATCCGGTCGCCCTTGACCAGGCCTGCGTGGACATGGTCAACCAGGAGGCGGCCCTGCCCGGTTCCTGCCTCAAGGAAAACCGCCAGGCCGGCGGCGACAAGATCAAGGGCTTGTATCCCTACGTTGACTGGGAAATTCAACTGGCCTACGCCGAAGAGCTGGGCCTGGGCAGACGTCAGTACCAGCTGGAAAAAATATAATTCCGCTGTCTCCGGCCGGTTCCGGCCCGGCGGGGTGTGAAACGGCTTTTTTTGCTGATTTTCCTTGACACCGGCGGGCCGGCTGTTTCATTATAGCATCCATCGCGGCATCCTCATCCCGCGTTATCAGCAATACGGGCGCGTAGCTCAGTCGGCTAGAGCGCTACCCCGACACGGTAGAAGTCACTGGTTCAAGTCCAGTCGCGCCCACCATTTTCTTGAATTTTTCAGGGACAAGCCCCTCCCCTTAACAAATCTCTTGCAAGTCTTCCTGCCATAAAGTATTTTAACTCCCATGTTTATCAACTGTTTAAAATCAAGTAAGGGGGATCAATGAAGGTACTGGTTACCGGCGGTGCCGGCTATATCGGCACGCTGGTCGTTGAAGAATTGCTTAAAAGCGGTCATCGGCCGGTGGTTTTCGATCTGTTTAACTGGGGCCGGGAAACGGTGGAGCCCTTTGGTGATCGGATTGACATTTATGAGGGGGATTGCCGGAACTCCCGGGATATTATTTACGCCCTGGAAGGGGTGGACGCCATTATTCATCTGGCGGGCATTGTGGGAGAATTCGCCTGCAAGAGTAACCATAAAGCCCATTTTTCCATCAACGTGGAAAGCACCCGCACCCTGATTAATTGTTGCACTGATCCCGAGCTGGACCTGGTCCGGGATTTTATTTACGCCTCCTCCTGTTCGGTGTACGGTAATGTCAAGGGGCTTTATCGGGAAGTGACCGAGGACACACCGGTAGCGCCCTTGTCCGAGTACGCCCACGCCAAACTCAGGTCGGAACAGGTTATTTTCGACCGGGCCCGGGAAATCTCCCATTTCCATCCCACGGTTTTGCGGCTGACCACCGTCTTCGGCTGGTCTCCCCGGCCGCGGCTGGATCTGGTCACTAACCTGTTCGCCTATAAGGCCTGGAAAACCGGCCAGATGACGATTTTTGGCGATGGTTCCCAGTATCGCTCCCTGATTCATGTGCGGGATATCGCCCGGGCCCTGGTGGAGACGCTGAACGCCCCCCGCTTTATGCGGGACCGGAAGATATTTCACCTGGGAGAAGAAAAGAACAATAAGACCGTAAAAGAGATCGCCGAAATAGTTCAGCAGCGACTGCCGGAGGCGACCATCGAAGTCAGTGACGCCAACCCCTCGGATCGCCGCGATTACCAGATAAACTGCCAGCGACTGAAGAACACTATCGGCTGGCAGGCTGAATACAGCGTGGCTGACGGTATTAATGAGCTGGTGGAAAAATTTGAAACCCTGGATCTGGACTGGGATTCCTGGAAATACCGCAATAATAATTTCAAGTATGTCTGAAGGCCGGATCTTAAAATGAATAATTCAAAAATAAACGTGGCCGAACCCTGCGTGGGGGAGGAGGAGGCTGAAGCCATCCGGCAGGTATTGCTTTCCGGACAATACGCCTCCGGCCCTAAAGTGGCTGAATTTGAAAGCGCCTTCGCGAAATATATCGGCACCAGCTATGCCGCGGCCGTGCCGCTGCTGACGGCCACGGCATAGCTGGTGC
>JAWOCW010000035.1:0-4224 GCA_046483615.1 Desulfosudaceae bacterium | reverse complement strand
ACATCTTCAAGGTGATCAAGGAAAAACAGACCTTTCTCCTCCTGATGAACCTGCTGCTGGCCTCTTTTCAGAAACGAATCGCCGAAAAATTCGGCGTTACTCCCGGCCAGGACATGATTAACGCCCTGGCGGCGGCCGAGAAGACCGGCGCCGAAGTGGTCCTGGCGGATCGCGAGCTGCGAACCACCCTGGCCCGGACCTGGAAGGCCATCAGCCTGTGGGGCAAATTCAAACTGATGTTTCAGTCTCTTTTTTCCATTATGGGCGCGGACGAGATCAGCGAAGAAGAGATCGAACAATTAAAACAGGAAGATCTGCTGCAGATGCTGCTGGCGGAACTGGAAAAGTCCCAGCCCGGCCTGCGCCGGATTCTCATAGATGAACGGGACCGCTACCTGGCCCACAAGATTAAAAACGCGCCCGGCCAGAAAATCGTGGCCGTGGTCGGAGCCGGCCATGTTCCCGGTATCCGGCAATACTGGTCCCGGGACGACGATATCACCGAACTGGACGTCATGCCTCCCCCGGGCGTCACCCCCAAGGTCCTGAAGTGGGGCATCCCGCTGGCCATCGTGGCTGTTTTTATCATGGGATTCGTCTTCAGCGGACCAACCACCGGCATGCACATGCTGGGAATCTGGATCGTGGCCAACAGCATTCCCGCCCTGCTGGGCGCCCTTATTATCCAGGCCCACCCCCTGACCATGCTGACCTCGGCTGTGGCGGCGCCGTTGACGTCGATCAGCCCCTTTATCGGGGCCGGCTGGGTGGCCGGCCTGGTGGAGGCCCTCCTGAGGCGCCCCACCGTGGGAGACCTGGAAGACCTGTCCGAAGACATCACCACCCTGAAGGGTTTCTGGAAGAACCGGGTTACCCGCGTCCTCCTGGTGGTGGTCTTTGTCAACCTGGGCAGCGCCGTCGGCACCTTTGCCGCCATTCCCCTTATCGCCCGGTTGTTCGGCACCTGATCTAGCCCGGATATTTCATGAATTTTTTCGATCATAGTTTGTTAATGCATAAACTTCAGTTGGTTATTGATGATTTCAGGCTCTTTTTCAAAATACAAATTGTAACTGGCTGTTTAAAGATTTTTCACCATTTAAGTATCGAAAAAATTCACCCTTCGGGCGAGTCGCCTTGACCGCATCTGCTTTGTTGCAGAACACTTGCGGTAGATTTACTACAGCTTCGTGTCCTGCGCGTTGCAGCTGCGCCCAAATCGACTCGTGAAATATCCGGGCTAGCCGCCAGTTGATCGGGAAGGCTGAAGCCTTCCCCTACATTACCGCGTCCTGCGCCTTGCATTTGCGCCCAAATCGACTCGTGAAATATCCGGGTTAAATCCTACGATAGCTACCCCGGACCGGACCGTCCCTCCACCACCTGTTGTGGTCACCTGCCACCTGCCCCCTAAATAGCTGATAAACCAGATAGAACCACCCGGTTGTCCTCGATCTTCAGCCGGGATTGTGATATAGAAAAAAAACTTAATGGTATTATCAAGGGGAAAGCAAAGGGGAAAAAGAAACCATGGATTCAGCCGGTCAAACCCACGTCATTTATAAACCGATGAGCAGTAAATCGGCCAAGACCGTTAAGATGTTTCCGGACCCTTCTCCGACCAGCAAGCTGGCGGTCAAAGACAAGCCGCAACTGATCAGTCTGAACGAAAGAACCGGCAGCACCCGCGGCAAAAAGAGCGGTAAGGTCAAGTACCTGATCGACCGCATCAATTATCTGAACTTCCAGGATGAATACCTGCTGCTGAGTTTCCAGCATAAACGCCACGACTATCGCATTACCAAGCACGTCATCCCGCAACCCTGCCGGGGCAATACCCTGGAATGCCGGTGGACCGACATTTCCGATCTGATCCCGGTCCTGAAAAATTATCGCCTCAAGGCCCTGCTGATTCCCGACAACAACCAGGTGCTCCAGGTAGTCCCCGGGCTGGTCAGTGTCACCAAAAAGCGGATCATCCTGAAACTGCCGGCCCAGTATGAAGAGGTCAACAAGCGGCGGGTGAAGCGCTTTGAAAGCAAAGACATCCGGGTTCAGATGATTCAAAACAGCGTCATCTATCGCGGCCAACTGCTGGACTTCAGCACCATGGCCTTCCATATCCGGCTGCACAAGGATATTTCCCCGACCTTCAAATGGATCAACCCCAATATCCGGGTCAACCTGGTCTTTCTGTCCGGCCGCAACACGGCTTACTCCGGGGAGTGCCAGATTTTCAAGCAAACCGACGAGGCCAATCACCGGGATATCGTCCTGGAGCCCCTGAACTTTGAGATTCAGCGGTTCAAACCCAAGGAAGTTCGCAGCACCCGCCAGGAACTGGTGCCCTCTCCTGATGCCATTATCATCCATCCTTTGACCCGGAAAAAACTTCAGCTTAAAATTCAGGATATGTCGGGATCCGGCTTTTCCGTGGAAGAAAGCCAGGAAGACGCCATGCTTCTGCCCGGCCTGGTGGCAGCGGACACGGAGCTTAAATTCGGCAATCAATTTATCCTGCGCTGCCAGGGACAAATAATTTATTCCCACCCCATTGAAGACAAGGAAGACACCGTCCGCTGCGGCATTTCCATCCTGGACATGGATGTCAACGACCACATGAACCTGCTGGCACTGCTGGGACAGGCCGAAGACAAAAACTCCTACCTGTGCGACACGGTTGACATGGATTTGTTATGGGATTTCTTCTTCCGGACCGGCGTTATTTATTCGGACAAGTACGAAGTACTTCACCATAAAAAGGAAGAGATCAAAAAAACCTACGAAAACCTGTACAATCGCAATCCTCATATAGCGCGGCATTTCATCTACCAGGACAAGGGCGCCATCCTGGGCCACATGGCCATGCTTCGCTTTTATGAAAAATCCTGGCTGCTGTGCCTGCACGCCTCGCAGAACAGCATGCCCCGCGTTAACCAGAAATTGTCCCTGCTGAACCAGGCTTCCCGCTACGTCTACGAATCCTATACCTTTTCTTCGGCCAATCTGGATTACCTGGTGACCTATTATGACGCCAATGACAAATTTTCCAGATCCATTTTCAGCAGCGTGGAGCGCAACACCAAAAGCCAGCGAGGCTGCTCCATTGACAGCCTGGCCTATTTCCGGCACCAGCTCAAAGATAAAGAACCGACCCTGCTGCCGGATAATTACACTCTCTACAATACCGTTTATGAAGACCTGGCCATTCTGGACGGACTTTATGAACACAGATCCGGCGGCCTGATGCTGGAATCGCTTGACTTGAGACCGAACTCCTACGGCATGATCAACAACCTTTCCAAGGAGTACCTGCTGCTGGGATTCAAAAGAAAACGTTTCCTGCTTTCTCTTAAATCAGAAGGATATCTCAAGGCCATTCTGATGATAAATACCTCTGACATCGGTTTGAACATGGCCGAATTCACCAGTTGCGTCAAAATTTTTATCATCGACGCCAAGGATCTTTCGAACACCGCCCTGACCGCCTGCCTGGACCGGATCTGCCGCAACCTGAAAAAATCATATATGCCGGTGTTCACCTACCCGGCTTCGCTAACCGCGGAACTGTCCCTGCCCCATGAACAGACCTACTGTTTCTGGGCTCTGGATACCCAGTACACGGATCAGCTCTTCAAGCAGATCAAGCGGCTCATGGAAGAAGCGGACTGATCCGGATCTTTCCCCCACCTGGATACCTTCAAAAAACCCCGGGACCAATAATTTTATTTGTTATTTAATAAAAGCGTGTTATATTAAGTAACGATGAAGGTATCAAATAAGACGGCTTCGTTGCGCATCATCCCTCGTCATGTCACGTACTGCCAAGTACGTTTCATTCCTCGGGATTTCGCGCGCCCCGCTTGTAAGCTGAGCTTGAACTTTTTACTTTGCCGTCCCGATTTGGACTTTTTACGAGTACATCAATTAATGGAGCTGACCAATGGGTGAAAGTGAAATCATTAAAAACGAAACGGATATTATCGTTAAGCCCAAAAGAAACATAATAGCTTCCATGGCTTCAGAATTCCGGGCTGAATTACAGGAGCAGGTCAAAGAGCACCCCCAACAGATCATTATTGATATGGGCGGTGTTGAAATGGTGGACTCGGTAGGTATCGGGGTCATGATCGCGGTTCACAATTCACTTTGCAAAAATGATGGAACTTTGAAGATAATTAACGCTGATGATAATATATTAAATCTTTTTAACACCATGCGCCT
>JAWOCW010000408.1:0-3666 GCA_046483615.1 Desulfosudaceae bacterium | reverse complement strand
CAGGCCGGGCCAAGGCACCAGGATCAGCCTGACCGTTCCCGGCGGCTCAACGGAGGAGCCGCCTCGCCCCGACATGGATGTTTAACTTCATGGCACTTTTTTAATACCGTTTTTAATACCGGGTGATAAGCCGGAAACATTCATTACAGGGGACATAACTTGACATGATTAAAATTATCGTGGCTGATGATCATAAAATAATCCGGGAGGGCATCTGCAACATGCTGCGCGCCATCAACAAGGTGGAGGTAGCGGGACAGGCCGAAAACGGACGCAAGGCCCTTCGGCTGGCCTGCGAACTGCAACCTGACGTAGTGATTATGGATATCAGCATGCCGGAATTAAACGGGATCGATGCCGCCCGCCAGATTATCGCCGAAGTCCCCGGCGTAAAAGTGATCGCGCTGTCCATGTACGCGGACAAGCGATACGTGCTGGGGATGTTGCGAGCCGGGGTGGCCGGTTACCTGATCAAGGATTGCGCCTTCCAGGAACTGGCCGAGGCCATTGCCGTGGTTCACAAGGGAGAAACCTACCTGAGTCCGAAAATCGCCGAAACGGTCCGCAAAACCCTGCTGGGCCAAATTCAGGAAAAGGACCAGCCGGACTCCTCGGAAGAGCTGACCAGCCGTGAAAGGCAGGTGCTCCAGCTCATTGCCGAGGGGGTCAAGACCCGGGATATCGCCGGGGAGATGTGTCTCAGCATCAAAACCATCGAGACTTACCGCAGCAACATCATGCAGAAGCTTAATCTTTTCAGCGTAGCCGAGCTGACCAAGTATGCCGTCCGGGAAGGCCTGACCAGGCTGGACGCCTGAGGCGGGGACTCTGTCTCCGCCAATCAAGAGAACGAGCCCCCAAGGACATCTCCGGTCGACTATGGCATGAGCACCATTTCATGCCCGGGCGGATAACGCATCTGATCCTCCCGGTAGACCTCCCGGGCTTCCGGGGCGTGAAGCTGGTAGAGTCTCACCGGAACTGTCTCGTACAGATACTTGTTTTTGACCACGTCAAGCAGGCTTTGCCGGTTGTAATCGCAAAAAGAAACCCGACGATACCGCCCGGGCAAACCACTTTCATAAAGAGCGGTCAACATCAGGTCAAAAACATCCATTCGTTCACCCGGCATAAGTCGGTAATCCAGTTCCAGAGAGGTCAGGTAGAGGATATCGATTTTCTGATCAAAGACGCCAAAGGCGCCGATAATCTCTTCAAAAGCGTCCCGGGCGATAAAAAAAGAGGCCATGGAAAAGCCGTCCCAGTCCCGCAGGCGTCGTTCCAGCTCGCCCTTTTCCTTGTTGTAAATATAGCCGAACATCTTGAGGCGATTCTGCTTGTCCAGAAAGGTCTTCAGCCGTTCCCGATCAGCCCCGGTTCCCCTGGAAACGGAAATTTTTTTGTCGGACCACCTGGCCGGGCCACCTTCCGGGCCATCCTTCGGCAGGCGGGCATAAAGGTTGACCATCCGGCAAGAGGCCAGGTTGCTTACCAGAAAGGACTCGGCCGCCTTTTCGGAAAGACCGGCGGACCGCTCCGGCGGGCGCGTGTCACCGTGGCGGGCTCCGTGCTGCGGTCGCTGGCAGCCGGACTCCTTTAACAGACCTTTACCGCCGCAAGCTGGCGCGGGCATATTGGTGGCAATACCGGACCCCTGATAAATCCGGCAGCCCGCCAGTTCCTCCATCGCCTCTCCCCGGCGGATAAATTCCAATCCGAAATTTTTCCAGTCAGTGGTGGTTATAGTGCGGTCTGATTTCGGTTTGCGGCGAAGATCAAAAAAATGGGCCACCTGATCGGGTCGGCCGTTAATGTAGCAGGGCCTGGCGGCGAGCATCGCCATCCCTTCCAGCTCGCCCTTGGAGTTAGGGCAACCCAGGACATAATGATGGTCACTGACGTATTTTAAAAACCGGAAACAGTCCGGCTCCTGTTTCATGGACAGGTTATGTTTATCTCCAGGCAGACTGACATCGTCGAAAAGTTTCAATATCTTATGGCTTTCCTCCGGACCGAGGACCTGGCAGTCAAATGTTTTCGCGAATTCCTCAATCTTCATGCTTTACTCCCTTTACTGATACTGATGGCCTCCTGCAAAGTCAAAACTTCAGGGACAGCTTAACCCGGATATTTCATGAAATATCCGGGTCAGGCGGCTGTTCCCTTTTCCGCCCGTTGTTTCCGCCGGCCGTAAGGCCTCATCCGGGCAAGGATGTCCCCCGCCAGAGACGGTCCGGGCACGGCCTTCAGCATCCGGCGCGTGTATTTGCCCATATAGGAGATAATGGCGTCCAGGTCCAAGGCGCCGATACAGGCCATTTCCATGCCTTTGTGATTATCGGGATTGAGTTCTTCATAAAACCTGATCTTGGGATATTTCTTGAGCATCTCCGCGGTTACCGGAGCCACGTCGCTTTTAATGGTCTGGTTCTGATCCTGCCGGCCGAAATCCACCAGGCCGGTGGCCGGATCATATTTTTCGCCATACATGTGCTCGGCAAACAGGCGGCAGACCTCGCCCAGTTTCCGTGTTTTGCGGTCGTCGCGCCGGTAATGGGGGAAATGATTAACGCAGTTGTTGGCAACCAGCAGATAGGTGCGGAAACTCATGGAAATCATGAACCAGTATGTTTCGCTGAAGGGGTGGCGCAGAAAAAACCGGATAATGAACCAGTAAACGGTGCCGGCCATGGGGTTATTCCTGCCGGTATTGCGCTGCCAGTACTTGCGGTGGCAGACGGTGTCGCCACAGAAAAAGGCGCGCACCCGCCGCTTTTTATGCGGCAGGCTCATCAGCTTGATATTGGCAAAAGCGACCAGCTTGCCCGTGTCCTTCTCCCGCCACATGAAGGAACCGGTCTTTTCGCTGAGGTCCTGTTTAAAAGTTTCATAATCCGCGTTCTCGTAGTACTCCACAAACAGATCGTGCATTTCCCGGATGGTCTCTTCGGAAATTTTCGCAACCGGGACCAGTTTAGCTTTGATTTTGCTGGGTTTAAACAACATGGCTGTTTTTCTCCTTTAATTAAAATCAGTTACTGAAACATCCGGTTTTCTCCCGGGATTCACCCGGTTCCCACTTGACGGTTTCGTAAGAAACCGACCATTTACGCGCGTTAATAAATACCCAGCCCGGCTGACACGCGCAATCGGGGAAAACCTGATTTGTTACTTCGAAAAGCCTGATTTTTCAGGCTGAGGCTCAAGGTATCGCAAATCTCAAGTAATGCAGAGCACTTAGCAGTGCGTGACATGACGAGAAAGGCAGCGCGGCGAATATATTAGACTTTTTACGAAGCCGTCAAAAGTGATCCCTGCTTGCGGTTGCTTGAAGCTTGCCAAAAGCACCCCTGATAAGATAGAATCACTTAGTGTCCATCCATTTCACATGGATGGCACAAGCTGGGGTTTCCAATCCAGAAATGTGAATTTTTTCGCAAGGTCAAGGAAAACAAGGGGTTGCGCGGAGGCGTACTGGACGTACGCCGCACAAGCAACCCCGCAGTTTGACGTAGAGATTGCGGGAAAAGGCCATTTCTGGATGGAAACTATCTAGTTGCCCTGCTTATTTTGCCCATTACGTCCGACTTAAGCGTTCCCAGAAGACTTGTGTCATATCCTCTAGTCCATCCCATTGGCCCCTTGTATTCAGCTTCCGATTTCATC
>JAWOCW010000284.1:0-7812 GCA_046483615.1 Desulfosudaceae bacterium | reverse complement strand
ATCATGACGGATAATTCCCTCAAAAAATTCCTGCTGCCGAAGCCTGACCGGCCATATCTGATCCGGCTGTTGATCGTGGCTCTGGTGGCTTTTATTGTTTTTAAATATATTTGCATACCTTTTCGGGTCCATGGCAACAGCATGTGGCCGACCTATACCGACGGATCGATAAATTTTTGTCTGACCCCGCGATATCTGGTAGAATTCCCGGGACGTAAAGATATTGTCACGATTCGTCTGGCCGGAAACCGGGTCATGCTGCTGAAACGGGTGGTGGCCCTGGAAAGACAGACCGTGGCCTTTAAAAACGGCCGGTTGCACGTGAACGGTCAAAAGGTGAACGAACCATACGCGGCCGGGCCCTGTGACTGGAAACTGCCTCCCAGGGTGGTCAAGCCAGATCATGTTTACGTGGTGGGGGACAACCGCGCCGTGCCCCTGGAAAAGCATCATTTCGGCCAGACGCCCATTGATCGAATTGTCGGATCCCCTTTATGGTAAACTGATCAGGGCAGCCATCTCAAGCTGATCGGCTTTAACCGCAATATCGTAAACGTAAATTCATGGTGTTATCTTTTATTCCCCCAAAAGGCCGACTGAGCCTGATTACGCTGGTGCTGGTCAGTGGCGGCTTCCTGTTTTATCTCCTGTTACCGCCATGCTCCGGAGAGAAAACCGGCTGTTCCGATCAGCGTGATCCGGTTGTCTTTCCCCATGATATGCACATGGCTCTGTATGACTGCCTGGATTGTCATCATGATTATGACCAGGACAAAAACAATATTCTTGATCCTGCAACACTTTATGTGGGCAATCCGGAAGTGAAATGCTCTTTCTGCCACCATAGTGACAGCACCCTCAATGGCCGGGAGGCCTTTCACGGTCAATGCCTTTACTGTCATTTGAAAACCGGGTCGATAGATCGTCCCCTTGTTCCGCCCGGCTTGTGCGGGCAATGTCATGCCGGGCCGGGACCCTTGTCGGAATCTGACCTGTTGCTTGGAGAACCACATGATTAAAGTCAAGCCAAAGCCGCTGCCGGAAATTTTTGAATATGTCGAGCCTTATCAAAATATCTTGATCGCCGGTTGCGGTGGTTGCGCCTCGGTCTGTCTGGCCGGGGGGCAGCAGGAAGTCACCATGTTAAAATCCGAGCTGGAGCTTTCCCGCCGGGATGCCGGGATCGCCGGCAGGATCAGCGGTCGCACCGTGGAGCGTCAATGCAACCTGGCCTATCTTGAAGAACTGGATGACGAGGTCAAAAAGGCCGATTGCCTGCTTTCCATGGCCTGCGGCGCGGGGATTCAGCTGCTGGCGGAAAGGTATCCCCGGGTGCCGGTTTTTCCGGGGGTCAATACCCTTGCCATTGGCGTTGACCGCGATATCGGGTTGTATGAAGAAAATTGCCGGGCCTGCGGAGAATGCGTCCTGGCTTATACCGCCGGTATCTGCCCGGTGACCCGTTGCGCCAAGTCACTGTTTAACGGCCCCTGTGGCGGCACCCGGGACGAATGGTGCGAAGTCGGTTCCGGAATACCCTGCGCCTGGAATGAGATTTATGAACGCCTGCGGGACCAGAACCGGCTTGATGACATCTTCAAGCTTCAGAAAATCATGAGCTGGCGGAACCAGATCAGGCGGACCATCGTTCAGAAAGGCTATGAACGGCGTTATCAACCGGAGGATTAAGCGCTATGGCCTGGGAAACACAGCTGCTGAGATTACTGCAAGGACCGCTGGCCGGGCTGGCGCTGATTGTCTTTACGGCGGGGCTGCTCGGTCAAACCATCCGCCTGTGGCTCCTGACCGAGAAAGTTGATCCGGCGCGAGTCAGGGTTTCGCCTGATCCCCGCCATAAGGACAAGGCTGATCGTCGTCTTGGCCTGGTCCGTTATCTGGCGCGCCTGCGAACTACCGCCCTGGGTAACAGCGCGGTCCTGGTGCCGGTGAGCCTGATTTTTCATGTCTGCCTGGTAGTTGTTCCCCTGTTTATCAAGGGACACAATGTCCTGCTGCGGGTTAACTTCGGGTTGGCTCTGCCTTCTTTTTCAGATGGCCTGGCCGATCTTTTGACCATGGTGGTCCTGGGTTGCGGCCTGTTTTTTCTCGCGCGGCGCCTGCTGGTCAAAAAGGTCCGGGTGATTACCGGCGCGGGGAACGTCCTTCTGCTGCTGCTGGTGCTGCTTGTTTTTCTGACCGGCCTGCTGGCCCGGCATCAGCTGGTTCTGGATTATAATCTCATGATGATACTGCATATGGCTGGCGGCGTTTTGTTGCTGATAATAATCCCTTTTTCTAAATTTTTTCACATGATTTTTTTCTTTTTCGGCCGGTTCCTGATTGTCAATGAGTATGGTTTTGGGCGGTCCAGGAGGACCTGGCGCTTTTAACCCGGGTGGCAACCGGCCCCCTGACCCGGATATTTCATGAACTGTTCGGGCTGAACAATCACGTTTAATCGCGCCCCGGAGACAAACCATGTCAGCTGACGAGCTTGATCTCATGCCGATCCGACAGATTCTCAAAAACAATAAGCGCCGGATTAAAATCGGGCTGCGGGCCTGCGCTCAATGCGGCCTTTGCGCGGAAAGCTGTTTCAAATACGTCGCTTCCGGCAATCCCAAGCACACTCCTTCTTATAAGTTCCTTCATTCCATCGGCCGCTTGTATCGGACAAAAGGTCGGATCAGCCGCCGGGAGATGATCCGGATCAGGGATATGGTCTGGCATGACTGTGTCTTGTGCACCCGTTGCTATTGTCCGTTTGGTATTGATATTCCCGCCCTGATCGTCCTGGCTCGCCGGGCCTGCCGCAGCCAGGGGGTGTTTCGTCATTATGACCAGGAACCCCGGGCCTCTTCCGAACAATTATCTCCGAGCCGGGACTGAAACATGCCAGGGTTAAAGCGTCAATTGGTGTTTCAGGAAAGCCACGGCCTGCCGCCAGGAATCGTGGTGGGCTGATTTGTCATACTTGTCCCCGCCTTCCCAGATAAAGGAATGGTCAACGCCGGGATAGATGACGGCGCGGTGAGGTACGCCGTAGCTGCGGCAGGCCTGATCAAGATTGCGGGTATTGCTCGCCGGCACGACCGTATCCTGATCGCCGTGAAAAGAAAGGACGGGGCAGGGCAGGCGGCCGATAAAGTCCAGGGGCTCCTCATGATTCAGGGGCAGGCGCGGCAGTTCAGCCAGCCCGCCGGTCCAGTCGGTCAGGCCGAAATAGTTGACAATGGCTTGGACGCCGGGCAGGAGGGTGCCGAAAAAAAGGGCCAGCCCGCCGCCGCGGCTGAATCCCATCAGGCCGGTCCGGCCGGGATCAATATCCAGGCGGCTTTGAAAATCGGCGACGGCGGTGGTGATGTCTTCAGGCCGGAGGCTGTCCCAGTGGGGCCTCGCCGTGCCCGGGGCGAACCAGGTCGGGGCATAGGCGGCCAGGCCGGCCGCGGCCAGTTTCCCGGCAATGGCGGCGTGATTGGGCTTAAAGCCGTCGCTGCCATGCAGAACAATGACCGAGGCAAACGGTCCCGGCCCGGCCGGCCGGGAGTAAAAACCGGGAATGGTGATATCCCCGGCCGGGGTCAGGATGGTCTCACTTTGGATCTGATTCATTTTATTGAAAATTAAACCCCAGCTGAGGCTGTTCGGCCGGATTTTGGCAAGCCCCGCTTTTGCTTTATTTGCCGGTGTACATTTTTTCCTGGACGTGCCGGGTGGTGAAATTAAATTCCCCGGCCAGGGTGATGGCAGCCACGGCCGCGGCATACTCTTTAGCGTTGGTAATGCCGCACATTTTCAGGATTTCCCGGGAAACCGGGGGGATGATTCCTTCCGGGCTGGAGGTAATGCCGACTTCCACGTTGGGCAGCTCCACCCCGAAGATGAGGTTGTCACCCTGAATCCGGGTATATATTTTCTGGAAACAGGAGACCAGGTAGGGCCGGGGATTGCACTTCATGGTCCGGTAAAAAGCCGGGATGATTTCCCCGCCCATGCCGGTGTAAGCCGGCCAGCCCGTTTCTTCGGTGACCCCCTGGACATCCAGGTCGATATAGGAAAAAAAGTCGTCAATGGGCCGGCCCAGGATTTTTTCGTATTCAGCCAGGGGGATGGCCTGCTGGGCCGAGACGTATCGTCCCCGCCGGTTTCTCGGCGACGGCTTGAGATCGCCGTCTCGTCCCATGCCCACCACCGACAGGCGGCAGTTGATACTGTTTTCCGCAAACAATTCATCAATGATGACCTTGGCCATGCCGGCGGCGTGGGAGGTCTGACCGTGTCCGCGATGATTGTCGAAACGGGAATGAAAGCAGCAATGGAGGATACGGTCGCCGTGATGCTGCTTATATAAGAAATCAACATTATCGATCTCGCCGTTCCAGTCGGCCAGGTGCTTGGCGGTGATACGGGGAATGATATCGGGCAGTCGGTTCTGAATCAGTTCCCGGGCCCGGGCTCTTTCCTTTTCGCTGTCAAACACAAACGAGAGGTTGCGGGCGGCCAGGCCCCATTCCGACACTTTTACTTCCACCGGACCATACTGGTTCAGTTTGTAACAACCCACCCCGATACCCAGGTGACCCACGCCCGGCCCCCAGCACAGGAGAACCTGGAATTTTTTATCCAGATCCCCGGTCACGGCAATTTCTCCGGAATAACTGCAGTAATCTTCCACACCGCCGATATAATTATTGACCAGGGGCTGGTAGCGTTCCGCTTCCGGAAGCATCTCCAGGGCGGTGCCGCACAGGCTGCAGTTCACATTGGTATCGCCGTGGGCCAGGGTCCAGAGAGTGCCGTCATGAGGGCATTTGTAAGCTACGTGATAGGGATGTTCCGGCATGACCAGGTGGTGAAAATGGTGGCCGCATTTGTCTTCCACGAACAGGCGGCGGGCTTCCACAGCCGCGGTCAGGTTGTCGGGATTGCCCAGCCCCTCTTGCAGGGCCGCTTCTTCGGCTTTCCAGGGCATGACTTCTCCGCTGATCAGCAGGTCGGCTAATTTTTTGACAATATCGTTCCGGTTCATACAGTCTCCTTTAAAAAATGGCCAGATTGGCTGAAAAGGTTCTGAGAAATCTGATTTGGTTCCTTGCCCGCGATCTCATCCGCAAACCCTGATGATTCTATAAAATGCTTTTTGAGGCAAGTAAAAATATTGGGAAAGTGTCCGGATCGGCCAGCCCGGATCTTTCATGAAATATTCGGCGTCAGGCCATACTCGGCCCGTTCTATCAATTCCAGCTGCATCTCCCGGTTCAGGGTCACAAAATAGGCGTTGTAACCGGAGATGCGCACCAGCAGGTGACGGTAACTGTCCGGATCAACCAGGGCCGCTTTGAGGGTGTTCGAATTAACCACGTTAAACTGCATCTGCATGCCGCCCAGATCGAAATAGCTCCTGACATAGGCGTGCATGGCATTGACAATTTCCCGGCGGGAATCTTTGGCCTCCGGCACCAGCTTGACGTTGAAGGCGATGTTGTTGTCCATGCTTTCCGGGTTCAGGGCGGCCACGTCGCGAATGTTGTCCAGGAAACTGGGGGAGGCCCCGGGGTGGGGCGTCAGCCCCGGGGTGAAAGCTTTCCCCGCGATTCGGCCGGAGGGCAGGGTGCCGGAGAGGTTGCCATAGGCGACATGCTGGGACATGGACCAGAACCCGGCCGTGTAGTGTCCGCCGCGATAGTTGGTCTGGTGATGACAGGTCTCGTGCACGAAGGCGGTTATTCTCCGGGCCATATCAACCGCTTCCTGATGGCCGGAACCGAACAGGGGCACCTGCCGTCGAATTTTTTGACGTAAACCGGGATCGTTTGAGAAATCCGCGTCAATGGCTTTCTTAAAATCCTGGAAGCTGAGGTACCGGTCTTCATAGACCAGTTTTTTTATGGCCAGAAGTGAATCAACCACGTCGGCCAGGCCTATGTTGGCGGTTCCGGAAGAATTGTATCGGGCGCCGCCGCGGGTGACGTCACGCCGGTTTTGCAGGCAACCGGTCATCAGGGCGCTGAGTAGCGGGGTCGGGCGAATAAAAGCGTGCGCCTCGGCCAGCAGGTTGTTCAGGGAAACCGCCTGTTCGATGAGAAAGCGCTGCTGGGCCTCATAGGCCCGGAGAAAATCTCCAAAAGTATGAAAGGTCTCAATGGAGCCGGTGGCCGGTCCCAGCTGCAGGTCCATGTGGGGATGACGGCCGTTGTTAAGGGCCATTTCCAGGGCGGAAACCATATTCATTAAAATGGAGCCGGTATGCCCCATGTGCTTACCGGAAAGAGTCGGCTCCACGCAACCGGTGGCCGACCAGTCGCGGATGTCTTCGGGGGCATAGCCGTTTTGAGACAGGGCCGCCATGACGGAGCGATCATTGTGCATGGAAGGGGTGGCGGCGGTGCTGTAATTGACTTCACAAAGCCGTTTCAGGTAATTGTCGCTGTTGATGCCGGGATAAAACCGGGCGTTTACGTTGGGGTCCCGGATAGCCAGCATTTCGGTGATTTTTAGAAAGATATAGGTCATGTCGTTGACCCCGTCGGAGCCTTCGGGGGTCACTCCGCCGAGGGTGATAGCCTGGTCGGAGGAGCTGCCGCCGAAGAGGTAGTTGCCTATGTCGGGCACCAGTGGCAAGTGATCGGTGGCCCCCATGAAAAGGCAGCCGATCAATTCCAGGGCGTGTTTAATATAGGCCTGCCGGTCTTCTACCGTGGTCAGTTTTTCCATGTCCCGGCAGAAATATGGTTGCAGCCATTGATCCAGACGTCCCATGGACAGGCCGGTATTGGTGTTTTCCATGTGCAGGGCCACCCAAACCAGCCAGACCGATTGAACGGCTTCCTCCAGGGTCGCCGGTGGATGGCGGGGGACCCGGCGGCAGATCCCGGCCAGCCGGACCAGTTCTTTTTTCCGGTTGCCGTCGTCGCTCCGGCCGGCTCGGCGTTCGGCTTCTTCGGCGCAGTGTTCAGCGTAGGCGATCAGTCCTTCCAGGCACATCTTCATGGCCGCCAGGGTCTGCCGGCCTTCCTGGTCTTCGGCGGCGTCGCCCGCCAGTTCCCGATCAATATTGTCAATCAGGCCGGCGGCGCCCTTTTGAAGAATGGCGGGATAATCCGGGATGGTGTGGGAAATGGCAATGGATTTCCAGGCAAAGTAGTAGACCCATCGTTCTTCTATTTTCATGCACAAGGGATAATCGTGTTTTCGGCGGACATACTCCTTGAAATTACGGTTTATCCAGAAGGGAAATATTTCGTGATGCAGGACCCGGGCATCGGCTCGGGTAATATCGTAAGGGTTGAGGGCTCTGTCGCTTACCGAGGCCAGTTCGCCCCAGAGCAGTCCGCCGTGGGCGTCGGGATAAATAACTACTCCCACGGGCAGCTGGGCGGTAGTTGTTCCCGCCAGCAGAGAACCGGGTGCTATGAGAGGTTTTTTGGCGGTCATCAGATATTTAAAAGCTCCGGCCTGCCTCAGAACCGGCGGCCAGGGGCGGCCTTCCCGGTCAAGTTCGAATCCGTTGTCACGATACCAGCGGGTCAACAGGCGGGGGCGTTCCACGCAGACCCGCGGTTTGACGGTAAAGTGCTGTTCCAGCATTTTTTCCAAACGGGGAAAATCCTTCAGCTGGTAATCGGCCAGAAAGGGCTCCGGTAAATAGCGCGCCCCGGGATCAGCCTCACCATCGGATTTCAGGGGCTGCTGCCGTGAAGAGCCATCATCTGGTCGGTTATCGGTGGCGGCGGCACCATAATCAGCCTGCCGCTCCTGGCGGAGCTGTTTTTGTTTACGGCGCAGCAGGCGCTGGTGAAGCGGGCCGGCCAG
>JAWOCW010000376.1:0-21557 GCA_046483615.1 Desulfosudaceae bacterium | reverse complement strand
GGCCCGGAAGTTACCGTCGAAAGTATTAAGGTTCTGAATGCCGCTGCCAAGGCGTACGGCTTTGAACTGAACTATACCAATTATGACCTGGGTGGCGAGCACTATCAGAAAACCGGCGAGATATTAAACGATGATACCATTGCCAGGTTGCGGACCGCCGATGCCATCCTGCTGGGCGCCATCGGACACCCTGATGTCAAACCGGGCATCCTGGAAAAAGGACTTCTTTTGCAACTGCGGTTTACTTTTGACCAGTATATCAACCTGCGCCCGGTCAAGCTTTATGAAGGAGTTTATACTCCCATCAAGGACAAGGGGCCGGCCGAAATAGATTTTACGGTTATTCGCGAAAACACGGAAGGCCTCTATGCCGGCGCCGGCGGTTTTCTCAAGCAGGGAACCGCCGATGAAGTGGCGATTCAGGAATCCATCAATACCCGTAAAGGAGTAGAGCGCTGCCTTCGGTTCGCCTTTGAGTATACCCGGGCCAGAAACAAGTCCAAAAAACTGACCCTGTGCGGCAAGACCAACGTCCTGACTTACGCTTTTGATCTCTGGGAAAGAACCTTCTACGAGGTCGCCCGGGAATATCCCGACATCGAGACCGATTATGCCCACGTGGACGCGATCTGCATGTGGATGGTCAAGAACCCGGAGTGGTTTGACGTGATAGTAACCGACAACATGTTCGGTGACATCATCACCGATCTGGGCGCCATGATCCAGGGCGGCATGGGCGTCGCCGCCGGCGGCAATATCAACCCGGAAGGCGTTTCCATGTTTGAGCCCATCGGCGGCTCAGCCCCGAAATACACCGGCCTGGGAGTTATCAACCCGGTCGCGGCCATTATGGCCGGCAGCCTGCTGCTGGACCACTTAAAAGAGACGGACGCCGCCGTGGCCATTGAAAAAGCGGTCATGAAAGCCATTAAGGACATGGACAGCGTCGAAGCCAGGAAAATGGGCATGTCCACCGGTGAGGCCGGTGACCGGGTTGTGGGATATCTTGAATAATGAATGATTGGGGAGGTTATCATGGCTGAAAAAAAATATAACGTGGCAATCGCCGGCGCCACCGGCCTGGTCGGCGGCCAGATGCTGCAATGCCTGAAGGAAAGAAATTTTCCCGTCAATAATCTGAAAATGCTGGCCTCTTCCCGTTCCGCCGGTCGCACCATCGAATTTAAGGGCGAAACTTTCACGGTTGAGGAATTGACGGCCGACTCTTTCAAGGATGTTGATATCGCCTTTTTTTCCGCGGGCGGGGGGACCAGCCTGACCTTTGCCCCCCACGCCGCCGAAGCCGGCTGCGTGGTAATCGATAATTCCAAGGCCTGGCGGATGGACCCGGACGTGCCGCTGGTTGTCCCGGAAGTCAACCCCGGGGCGGTGGCCGGATATACCAGCAAAGGCATTATCGCCAACCCCAATTGTTCCACCATTCAGATGGTAGTGGCCCTGGGGCCTATTCACCGGCAGGCAACCATCAAGCGAATCGTGGTAGCCACTTACCAGGCGGTTTCCGGAACCGGTAAGGCGGCCGTGGACGAATTGTTTGATCAGAGCCGGGCCTTTATCAACTCCGAAAAGATAAGCTGCGAAGTTTATCCCCACCAGATCGCGTTCAATTGCCTGCCTCATATCGGGGGCTTTCTGGATAATGGCTATACCGAAGAAGAAATGAAGATGGTTCATGAAACCCGCAAAATAATGGAGGATGAAACCATCGGGGTTTCGGCGACCACCGTGCGGGTGCCCGTCTTTTACGGACATTCCGAGTCGGTTAATATTGAAACCGTCCATCCCATCTCGCCGGAAGAGGTCACCGCGCTGCTGTCCGAGGCTCCGGGAGTGACGGTCAAGGATGACCCGGCCCAGAACATTTATCCTCTGGCCACTGAGGCCGCCGGCCAGGACGACACTTTTGTAGGTCGCATCCGCCGGGATGAGTCTGTTGCCAATGGCATCGACTTGTGGATAGTTTCGGACAACATCAGAAAAGGCGCCGCCACCAACGCCGTGCAAATCGGTGAGTCCTTGATCAAGAATTTTCTGTAATAATTTTTCGCAAAAGCAGACAGCCGGCATCTTTAACCCGGATATTTCATGAAATATCCGGATTAACCGGATAGAGTACAGATCAATCCGGATATCAGTATTATGGAGGAATAATCAAGTGCAACGGATACCCATTACGAGAAACGGTTATGAATCACTGCAAAAGGAACTGGCGCGCTTGAAATCCGTGGACCGGCCTCAAACACTCATTGAACTGGCCGACGCCCGGGCCCACGGTGATCTTTCCGAAAACGCGGAGTACGACGCCGCCAAAGAAAAACACGCCTTTATTGAAGGCCGCATCAACGACCTGAGCAACAAGCTGGCCAATGCCGATATCATTGATCCGGGCACGCTCAATAAAGACAAGGTCGTTTTCGGCTGCAAAGTTCTGCTGGAAAACATTGACACCGGCGAAGAGGTAACGTATCAACTGGTGGGACAAGATGAAGCCAATATCAATCAGGGATTGATTTCCGTGGCCTCACCACTGGGCATGGCCATGATCGGGAAAGCACCCGGAGAGGAAATTACTCTCCAGGCACCCGGCGGCAAACGGTCCTATGAACTGGTGGATATATTGTAAACAGTGTCCGGATCAAAGATGTCCGATTCTGGTCCGACGCTTAAAAAAAATTACCGGAGGTAGATAAAGTGGCGCGAATCACCGTTGAAGACTGTCTGAAAAAAGTGGGATCACGTTTTGAACTTGTTCATCTTGCCGCGCAGCGGGTCAGGCAGATCCGGGAAGGATCCGAATACCTGGTTATTTCTCCGAAGAATGAAGACATTGTAGTGGCCCTGAGGGAAATCGCCGCCGGAAAAGTAACCCAGGAGACCATTGAAGCGGCCGGTGACTTGTTTATGAATGACCCCGTCAACTCTTTTATCGATGAAGAAGAGGAAGACCTCGAAGAACTCCAGGCCTCGACCACGCCAGATGAAGCAACGGCTTCGGAAGACGAGGATGAGCTTGTCGAAGACGAAGATGAGGAGGATGACGAGGACGAAGAGGACGAAGACGAGGACGAAGAGGACGAAGACGAGGACGAAGAGGACGAAGACGAAAAATAAGTTTTTGCCTGGTGACACACCCACCCATGAACGGCGGCAGATACAAACGAATCAACCAGGCAGTTGGCAAGGCAATCCATCAATATGACCTGATCGCCGACGGAGACCGGATCTGCGTCGGGGTTTCCGGCGGCAAAGACAGCCTGACCCTGTTGTGGCTGCTGCAGGAGAGACTGTCCCGGATTCCCATTAATTACGAACTTTTCGCCTGTTACGTGGATCCGGGATTTGACGGCGGTTTTGTTGAACCACTGACGGAATTTTGCCGGGCCCGGGGCTGGCACCTGCGAGTGGAGCACACTGATGGCGGCCTGGTCGCCCACAGCGACGCCAACCGGGAAAACCCTTGTTTTTTATGTTCACGCCTGCGTCGCAAAAGACTTTTCGAAATTTCAACCGAGTTGGGCTGCAATAAACTGGCCCTGGGCCACAATAAGGACGATATCATTGAATCCCTCTTTTTAAATATGTGCTACGCCGGTGAAATCAGTACCATGCTGCCCCGTCTGCCCATGTTCGGCGGCGAAATCACGATTATCAGGCCATTAGCCCTGGTTGAAGAGAATCAGACCAAAAGATTCGCGGAAGACAACCATTTCCCGGTTTTTAACAATCCCTGCCCCACGGCCGATAATTCCAAACGAAAAAAAATAAAAATTATGTTGCAACAATTGTATCAACATAATAAGAAAATCAAAGGCAACATCTTCAGAGCCATGGGCAATGTTAAAACAGATTACCTGTTGACCAATACCAAAAGGACTTCCCTGCCAACTGAAAAAGATGGAAGATATTCAAAACAGACCTGACTACCGGGACATGCCCATTGACAAGGTGGGCATTAAAAATCTCCGCTACCCCATCAAGGTACTCGACCGCGCCAATGGCACCCAACAGACAGTTGGCTCGCTGAACATGTACGTCAATTTGCCCCACGACAGCAAAGGCACCCACATGAGCCGCTTCGTGGAAATGCTGCACATGTTTCAGCCAGAGATATCCCTGAAAACCTTTGCCGTCATCCTGGACCAGATGAAAAAAGATCTGGATGCCAAGTCAGCTCACATGGAAGTCACTTTCCCCTATTTTATTGAAAAACAGGCTCCGGTCAGCCTGACCCCGGCCTACATGGAATATACCTGCAAACTGACCGGTACCAGCACCCCGGACGGCAAGGTTGATCTGATTTCCGAGGTGTTTGTCCCTGTCTCTTCGGTCTGTCCCTGTTCCAAGGAGATCAGCGACGGCGGCGCCCATAACCAGCGCGGCGAAGTCCGGCTGGCCATCCGGTTTAAAAAGTTCATCTGGATTGAAGACATGATTGAGCTGGTGGAGAAAAACGCCTCCAGCGAGCTCTATTCGGTTTTAAAACGGGCTGATGAAAAATATGTCACTGATAAGGGTTATGATAACCCCAAGTTCGTGGAAGATATAGTGCGGGATATTGCCGTGGAATTAAAGGCCGATACCAACATCACCTGGTTTTCCATCAGCGTTGAAAACTTCGAATCCATCCATAATCACAGCGCCTACGCCACCATCACCTGCGGTGAACTCCCCCGTCTTAAAAAACCCTGACGGCGATATGCCGGGAACACAATAATGACGGCCATAATCAGGAAACATCCAGGGAGCCGATAATATCGGCGACGGCCGGTATCTGGCGGTCATCCAGGAAGCGATCAATACCAGCGATAATATCCATGGTAGCGCGGGGGTTGACGAAATTGGCCGTGCCCACCTGGACTGCCGTGGCTCCGGCCATCAAAAACTCCAGGGCGTCAGTGGCGGTCAGGATACCGCCAAGGCCGATCACCGGCACCTGAACCTGCCGGGCCACTTCCCAGACCATTTTCAGGGCCACCGGTTTAATGGCCGGGCCGGAAAGACCACCGGTGATGGTGCTCAACCGCGGCCGCCGGGTGTGAATATCCACGGCCATGCCCCCCAGGGTGTTGATCAGGGAAATAGAGTCAGCCCCGGCCTCGGCCACGCTGCGCGCGATCACTCCCACCTCGGTCACGTTGGGCGTCAACTTGACCATCAGATGCTGCCTGGTTCGCTTTCGCACGGCGCCGACGACTGCCGCCGCCTGCCCGGGATCAACCCCGAAAGCCAGCCCACCGGTCTTGACATTAGGACAGGAGATATTGATCTCAAGACCGTCAATCGCCTCCAGGCCGGATAATTCGCCGGCCAGGGCGGCGTATTCCTCGATTTCCCGACCATAGATATTGACCAGCAGGCGGGAAGACAAGCCGGTTAAAAAGGGAAGCTTATCCCGGACGAAGGCCTCCAGGCCGATATTTTCCAGGCCGATGGCGTTAAGCAGACCGCCGGTGGTTTCCACGATTCGCGGCGGCGGATTGCCGGCAGAGGGCGCCAGGGAAATACCCTTGACGATAATGGCGCCCAGGCGATTCAAATCAACCAGGTCATCATACTCCCGGCCGTACCCAAAGGTACCCGAGGCGGTCATGACCGGGTTGGCCAGCTTAAGGCCCCCGATATCAACAGACAGGTCACTCACCGGCTGCTCCTGCTTGAATCTGCTGGGGGTTGCTCTTCCATCCGGGCCAGTCGTTTCTCCACCACGGCGACCCTGGCCGCCAGGTTCATCAGATAGGCCGGTTCCGGCTGCTTGGGCTCGCTTTTGCCGTCATACTCGACCGCCCGCAAACGCTGAATGACCCGGTCGTGGTCACCACCCTCTTCTTTCAGGCAGGCCGCCACCAGGGAAAAAAAATCCCGGGCGTGCTGAATCGCGGTGGGAATAAAATCCCGGCAATCCTGGCCGGTATAAACATAAGTGTGACCAAAGCACAGGACATCAATTTCAAGGGATTCCAGTTGCCGCATGGAAGCAAGAAAAGTATCATAGTCCACCAGGAAATCAGTCACCACGTAACCGGTATAATCCGGTATGCCCAGTGCTTCCGAGGCGATCAGAATCTTTTTTTCGGGAATATAATAACTAAGGCAGTCCCGGGTATGGCCGGGTGTCTCAATGACCTGAACAGTAACCTCATCGGAGACGGATATTTCATCACCCTCTCGCAGCGGACGATCCACGGAAAAGGGCTCAAAGGGCCGCTCGATATCAGCCGGGTCCAACCCGTAGTCGGCGGCCGCGGTTGCCGCGGCCCGGCTGAGCATGCTAATTCGCTCCACCACGCTGGGCTTTTTCATGAGGTCATCGACCTTGGACGAGGCGCACACCTTCAGGCCCGGATATCGTTCCTTAAAACGCGACACCGCCCCGATATGATCGAAATGGGAATGGGTCAGGCAGCAACAGGCCGGTTCCCGCCCCGCCAGTATCTGTCCGGCGTGTTCAAGATATGGTCTGGCCAGGCAGGTGAAGCCGGCGTCAAACAGCACCGGCCGGTCTCCGTCCAGCAGAAAGACCGGGACATCGGCACTGGCCAGAACGTAAAGTCCGGGCACGATTTCACCGGTTCGGTTTATTATCATGAAAATTCCCGTTTTCCGGATGGATAATAACTGACGGCCGGGGCTTTACAAAACCGCCCTAACCTCGATAATTGTCACTGGTCGGGCACATAGGTGGCACAGGCGTTATCAGATTCCCAGACCGACACCCTGGAAACCCGGACAGGTCTGTCGGCCAGACTCTGGCTGAGCTGGTCGGCAATCAACACGGCGATGTTTTCCGACGAAGGGTTGAGGCCGTTGTTAAAGTACTCCAGATCATTTAAAAAGTGGTGATCCAGACGATCAACAATGGCATTGACATGGTTTTTCAATTCCCCGAAATCCATCAACACCCCGGCAGAGTCCAGTTCCGGACCGCTGACGCAGGCCTCGATCTTCCAGTTATGACCGTGAAGGTTTTCGCATTTTTCCGTCACCATTTTCAGCTGATGAGCGGCGGCAAAATGGGTCAGTACTTTTAATTCAAACATGACAATTACTCCAAGTAGCTGAGGCGGTCCTGATGTTACCGGGATCCGGCGCTCTTTTTAAACAGATTCTTAAGCCGGTTGGAAAATTTATCCGCCTCCAGCCGGGAAAATTCCTGCAGCAGTTCTTCCTGTTTTTTACTGAGGTTGACCGGCGTTCTTACATCCACCTGAATAATCTGATCGCCGCGGCGCTTGCTGCGCAGGGAGGGGATACCCTCGCCGGCAAACCGGAAAGTATCGCCGTACTGGGTCCCTCTGGGGATCTCCAGTTCTTTTTCGTCAGTCAGGGTCGGCACCTTGATGGTAGCACCCAGAGCGGCCTGAACAAAGGAAATTTCCATCAGGCAGATGACATCGGTGTCATTGCGTTGAAAAAATTTGTGGGGCTTGACGTTGATGACCACGTACAGATCACCGGGAGGAGCACCGGGCCCGCCGGGTTCGCCTTCGCCGGTTAAGCGCAGCTTGGAGCCGTTGTCCACGCCGGCCGGAATTTTCAAGGCCACGTTTTTTTTAACCCGGACCTTGCCGGCTCCGCGGCATTCCGAACAGGGCGAAGTAATGGCCCGGCCGGTGCCCCGGCAGACGGGGCAGGTGGTTTTGACCATGAAAAAACCCTGGGAACGGGTGACATGGCCGCTGCCGCCACACTGGGAACAGGTTTCCGGGGAAGTCCCCGGGGCGCAGCCACTTCCCTCGCAACTCGAACAGGGATCCATTTTTTCCAGCTCAAGCTCGGTCTCTTTGCCAAAAGCGGCTTCCATAAAATCAATGGTCAGGTCATAACGCAGATCATCCCCGCGTTGAACCCGCCGGCCGCCGCCCCGGCGACCCGAGCCAAACCCGAAAAAATCTTCGAAAATATCACCAAAACTGGAAAAAATATCCTCAAAACCACCGCCGCTCCGGCCGTTACCCATGCCGTCCAAGCCGGCGTGACCGAACTGATCATAGATCTGCCGTTTTTCCGGATCACACAAAACCCCGTAGGCCTCCGAAGCTTCCTTGAATTTTTCTTCGGCCTCTTTATCTCCGGGGTTCTTATCAGGATGATATTTAAGCGCGATTTTTCGATACTGCTTTTTCAGTTTCTCACTGGACACATCGCGGGAAACTCCCAGAATTTCGTAGTAATCTCTTTTCTCAGCCATAAACTACCTGATTTCCTTGTTTGTTTTTCTTGACGGCTCCGTGAAAAGTTATTTCTGAACAACAGGCGGTCAGGTCGAGACCGTCCGTAACCATAGTGACACGATCAATCAGATTTTTCAGGAAACCATCACCTGGTTATAATAAATCCAAGTCCGGACGGACCGCGCCAATCCCCGGACTCAAACAGGGCAAAACATAAAAATAAGACCTCAGCTCCGGATGTCAACATTACCGGAACCGGGTTAATCTGAAAACGGCTCATTTATGACGGTATTCCGCCGCCACTCGAGATCGTTTTTTTCAGGATAATCAATATTATAATGAAGCCCCCGGCTTTCTTTCCGCCGCCGGGCGCATTCAATGATCAGATCAGCCACCGTGGCGATATTCCGAAGTTCCAGCAGATCCGAGGTGACCCGAAAATTCCAGTAATACTCCTTGATCTCCGACTTGATCAGGGCAATCCTTTTCTGGGCTCGTTCCAGGCGGCTATTGGAACGAACGATACCAACGTAGTTCCACATGAACAGCCGGATTTCATCCCAGTTCTGGGAAACGGTGATGGCCTCGTTGCTGTCGGTGGTACCGGTGTCGTCCCACAAGGGCAGGCCGTTGCCTGACTGATCCGGGATAGTGGCCAGCATCCGGGCGGCCGCCGTGGCGGCATTGTCGGCAAAAACCACCGCTTCCAGCAGGGAATTACTGGCCAGGCGATTGGCCCCGTGCAGGCCGGTGCAGGCCGCTTCACCGACGACAAACAGGCGCTCAATATTGGTTTTACCATCCAGGTCGGTCATAACTCCACCGCACATGTAATGAGCCGCCGGTACCACCGGTATCGGATCCGTGGTCATGTCGATGCCGTATCGCAGGCATTGCTGATAAAGGTGCGGAAAGCGCTCCTTGATAAAGTCCGGCGACTTATGGGAAATATCCAGATAGACATAATCATCACCGCGCCGCTTGATCTCGGTGTCTATGGCCCGGGCCACCACGTCCCGGCAGGCCAGCTCTCCGGCCGGATCATATTTTTTCATAAAGGCTTCGCCGGAGGTGTTCACCAGCAGGGCGCCTTCACCGCGGACTGCTTCTGAAATAAGAAAGTTCTTGGCTTCCGGATGAAACAGGCAGGTGGGATGAAACTGAACAAATTCCAGGTCAGCCACGGTGCAACCGGCCCGATAAGCCATGGCAATGCCGTCGCCGGTGGCTATATCGGGATTGCTGGTGTAAGCGTAGACCTTACCGGCGCCTCCGGTGGCAATCAGGGTAATTCCGGAATTAAAGGTGACTACCTTGTCCCGGGTCTTATCCAGCACGTACGCGCCACAAACGTATACTTCCCGGGTTTGCACCACGGGGCCTTTTTTAACCCTGGTGGAATGGGTAATCAGATCAACAGCCACGTGATTTTCATAAATCGTGACCCGGGGGTTCTTTTTAACCAGACTCACCAGGCTCTGCTCGATCTCACGGCCGGTCAAATCCCGGGCATGAACAATCCGATTGTGTGAATGGCCCCCTTCCCGCCCCAGATCCAGCTGTTCACCCGAAGTGGTAAAATCAATACCCAGTGCCATTAAATCCTTGATAACGGCCGGACCTCTTGTGACAACATGTTCAACCACATCGGGACGGCTGAGCCCGTCTCCGGAAGCCAGGGTATCGGCAATATGAGATTCAAAAGAATCAATCTCGTCTACCACCGCCGCGATTCCGCCCTGGGCCCGATTGGTATTACTGTCGGCCACCTCTTTTTTAGTGACTATGGCGACTGTTCCGGATTCCGCGGCATACAGGGCAAACCGCAACCCGGCAATGCCGCTGCCGATAACCAGGTAATCTGATTTTATTTCCATAAGTTATTGTACAACCCTTAACGCGAAAGATTAGACACCGACGAGGCCTTTTCAACCCGGATATCTGGCGCTGATACTTACTTAAAATAGGGGCGTCGCTTTTCCCGCCGGCTCCGCCAACCGATCAGAATACCCAGCAGAAGCACCCCGGCGCCGGCCAGAAACCACCACAGATTCCGGCGGTCAACCTGGCGCCGCAACTGCCTGTTTTTTTCAAGCAGCTCGGATACCCGGTCATCGGATGACTGCGCCCGCGCCTCCAGCTTTTCCCGCAAGGATTGGTTTTCCTCCACCAACGGCTGCCGGGACTCTTCCTGGCTGGAATAATCAGACAAAAGTTGATCGTATTTTTGCTTGATCCGTTCGTATTTGATCCGGCTGGGTACCTCCGAGTCAATAAAGCGGTTGGCCACCCATCCTTCCCGGCCGGAACGCAGACGGATCTTGGACCATTGCTCCTGACGAGCCAGGATGTCAATTGCCTGTCCCAGTTGCAGCATGGCCAGGATCTTGTAATCAATGCCCGGCCCCGAACGAAGCGTGATGTCGATATTGTCGGTCAGATAAGCCGATTCGATGGGCATTTCCCGGGCCAATTTCGAGGCGGCAGCGGCTTCGGTTTCATCAGCCCCTTCCAGTTGGGATGGCGCGGCCATCACCAGTTGCGTCGAACCGACCATAAAAACGATGACAATAATCGCGCGGAACAACTTCATGAGCAAGTCTCCTCTAACCCGGATATTTCATGAAACATCAAAAATATTTTAACAACACCCGCAAAATTCAAAATTGATTCGTTCTCTTCCTATCACAAATTTATTCCTGATGCAAAAACAGATACGTATTTCTGAACCGGGCGAAAAAGCGGTCTCTGAAGAGGCTTATCAACAATAAAAAAGGGATGACACTCCGCCCGCGATGTACTATAATTATAAATTTGTAAAGATAAGCTCAATTTTACCTGAAAATCAGGTTCCGGTTCCAGGCGGTAAAAACATCACAGACAAAGGACAGATCTTACCATGACTTTTTCAATAGCCTTGGCAGGCAAAGGTGGAACAGGCAAAACAACCATCGCGGGCATGCTGATTAAATACATGACCGAACATGACAAGACCCCCATTCTGGCGGTGGACGCTGATTCCAACGCCAATTTGAATGAAGTTCTGGGGCTGGAAATAGCCAACACCCTGGGCAACGCCCGGGAGGAGATGAAAAAAGGCGACGTTCCCTCCGGAATGACCAAGGATATCTTTATTTCCATGAAAATGGAGGAGTCCATTTCCGAGGCGGACGGTTACGACCTGATCGTCATGGGCCGGCCGGAAGGCTCCGGCTGTTATTGCGCCGCCAACACCCTGCTGGTCAATTTTCTGGAAAAACTGGCTGAAAATTATCCCTGGATGGTCATTGACAACGAAGCCGGCATGGAACATATCAGCCGCCTGACTACCAGCGACGTGGATATCCTCTTGATCGTCACCGACGCTTCCCGGCGGGGCCTGCAGGCAGCCGTCAGAATCCATGAACTGGCCACGCAGCTCAATATCGGCATGAAAAAAAGCTACCTGATCCTGAACCAGGCGCGCCAGGAACCATCAGAAAAGGTATTGGAAATCATCATGGACAGCGGGCTGGAACTGGCCGGAGCTATCCCAGCCGACGACACCCTGGTGGACTTTGATTTTGAAGGACGTCCCACCATAGAATTACCCGACGACAACCCGGCCCTGAAAGCCGCTTACGCCATTTTTGATAAAATCATAGAATGAGAGCGGACGCAGCAATTAAAACAACGCCACCGGCCACAGACGACAATCCACCCTACGAGCGGCTTGCCATTTATTACCTGAAAGGGAAAGCGGGTGATGGCCCTTTTCCGTTTGGCGATCATTTCATCGGCAACTGGGAAGAAGACGACTGCTCTTTTCTTTTTTTCTCGCGGGCGGCGGACAACGAGGTCAAACGGTTTGTCCGGCAGCAGTCGCATCTGGATATGGCCGACATCTTCCACATGACTTATGAAGAATGGCAAGCCCTGGACTCTTTCCCCCTGGTCGCCGGCGGCTGGTGCCTTTACCCGCCCTGGTTTTCCCATCCCGATCCGGCCACCGAGGGGAACCGCCCCGTCCTTCTGGATCCCGGGGTTGTTTTCGGCAGCGGCCTTCACCCGACCACCCGGGATTGCCTGGAAGCAATGGATTTGCTTCTTCACCAGCACGACCAGGAGATTAATTCGGCCGTTGATATCGGCACCGGCACCGGCCTGCTGGCTGTTTGCGCGGCCCTGTCAGGAATCAGGCAGGTCATCGGCATGGACCTTAATTTCCTGGCCGCCCGGACCGCTGACCGGAATGTGCTTTTAAACGGAGTCCAACAACAGGTCATGATTGTCAAGGGAGATGCCAGAAATTTTGCCACTGCTCCGGCTGATCTGCTGATCGCCAATATCCATTATGATATCATGCGCCACCTGATCGTTTCGGACGCTTTTATCGCCTGCAAATATTTTATTATTTCCGGGTTACTGCGGACACCGGCCCGGCGGGTTCAGGAGCAACTGGCCGATTTACCGGTAAAAATAATAAAAAAATGGAACGCCGAACAAATTTGGTGTACAATTTTAGGAAAAGTATTATAATGGCTTTTCTTATATTCAGGGGATCGATTCGGGGGTCGATTCAGAACAGATTCGGCCGGAATAGATTCGGGGATCAATCCGGATAAAAGGGGGGAACAACCCGTCAGAAAATGACCGCGACCGGGAAAAACAAAAATTGTCATGCCCGGTCAGATGGGTTATGATAAAAATTGTTCGAGTTAACCAACAGGATTGTGATCAATGTTCATTAAATGCTGGGGATCACGGGGGTCAATTCCGGTTTCCGGGCTGGAATATCTGAAATACGGCGGAGACACCACTTGCCTGGAAATCAGGACCAAATCCAACGATATTATTATCGTGGACGCCGGAACGGGTATCAGGCGCCTGGGCAACTACCTGTTTGACAATAAGGAATTCAAGTACAACCTTGTCTTTACTCACGCCCATTGGGACCACCTGATGGGCCTGCCTTTTTTCAAGCCTCTCTTTCTGGAAAACACCTCTATCAATGTTTATCGTTGTCCCTATCCTGACCAATACGCCGAAAACATGATCACCCGGGTAATGACTCCGCCCCACTTTCCCATCCGGTACGCTGACCTTAAAGCCGAAATAAACTACCAGGAGGGTTGTCCCCACCAGTTTGAGATCGGCTCGATCACCATTACCCCCATTCATCTCAGCCATCCCGGCGGCGGAACCGGCTACAAATTTACCGAGGACGGTAAATCGTTTGTGTTCCTCACCGACAATGAACTGGGCTTTATCCATGAAGGTGGCTTACCCTATGATGATTACCTGGAATTTTCCCGGGACGCCGACCTGCTGATTCATGACGCCGAATACACCCCGGCTGAATACGGCACCCAGATCGACTGGGGTCACTCGGTTTACACGGATGTTCTGGCCATGGCCATGGAGGCCGGAGCCAAAAGGCTGGGCCTGTTTCACCTCAACCAGAACCGGACCGACAACCAGATGGATGAGATTGTCCTGGACTGCCAGCGCCTTCTGGATGAAAAAAACAGCTCCATGGAGTGCGTCGCTGTCAGTTGCGACATGACCTTTGAAGTGTAAAGACCGGATCAGCCCGGATATTTCATGCTTGATGAAAATATCCGGGCTAGGGTGCGTGACCTGCCTGCTGCCAGCCAGGCTCCATTCATATCATAACCGGGACAGAGATTCGCGACGTCCCTTTGGTCAATCGCTTTTAAACTTTTTACTTTGACCGTCCCGCGAACGACTTTTTACGAAACCATCATCAAATTGGCCATATTCTTTCCCGATGAAGAGCCTTAGCAACACGACCTGGATCGAAGATATTTTTCTGCCGACTCCCTCCCTGGATGATAATACCGGGGACACCGACCGCCTGCTGAACGCCCTGGCCAACCGCCTGGGGGTTGATGATATCCAGGTTGACCTGGAGTTGGCCCGGAAACTGCCGGGGGATCTGCGCCTGTGGAAATATCGAGTCAGGTGCGTATTATTCGCCGACAGCCAACGGTACCTGCTGGTTGGCGTCACCTCCGCCGACGAACCCGAAACAACAGCCGGCCTGGCCGTGGATCTGGGCACCACCCGGGTAGTGGTCCGCCTGCTGGACCTGGCTACCGGTCACGCCCTGTCGGAAGCCTCTTTTGAAAATCCCCAGACCCTGGTCGGCGACGACATCCTGACGCGCATCCATTACGAAAACAGCCAGTCCTCCGCTCCCGCCGACCTGCATCGCTTGATTATCGAAGGATTAAATCAGACCATTACCGATATGTGCGCCGAATCCAATCTGCCCATGGAATCCATCTACCTGGCGGCCGTGGCCGGCAACACCACCATGACGCATTTTTTTTTGAACCTGCCCACTTACTGGATTATCCGGGAACCTTATATACCGGCCGCCAACCAGCCCGGAATCGTCCGGGCCTCCCTGCTGGGGATCAATGCCAACCCCCTGGCCCGGATATTTGTTTTCCCCAATATTGGCAGCTATTTCGGCGGGGACCTGCTTTCCGGAATTCTTTACTCCGGAATTCATAATAAAAAATCCACGGCCCTGCTGGTTGACGTGGGGACTAACGCGGAAGTTGTTCTGGGAAACCGTGACTGGCTGATCGCCTGCGCCGGTGCCGCCGGGCCGGCCCTGGAAGGCGGGGTGGCCGAAGTCGGCGCCAAGGCCGGGCCGGGGATTATCGATCGCGTCTCAATTCTGCCGGATTCCAACAAAATAAAAATAAGAACCATCAACAATCAGCCACCCACCGGTATTTGCGGTTCGGGATTAATCGACCTGGTGGCGGCCCTCTTCCGAACCGGGGTGATAGACATCCGCGGCAAGCTTGATCCGGACATACGGCCCGGCTGGATCAAAGACAACAACGGCATCAAGGAATTCATCATAGTGCCGGCGGAACATTCCGGCACGGGCCAACCCCTGACCTTGAGCCAGCCGGATATCGACAACCTCATCCGTTCCAAAGCCGCCATGTACACTATCCTGCGGACCCTGACCACCTCGGTGGGACTGAGTTTCGACGATATCGCCAAATTTTACGTGGCCGGCACCTTCGGATCGTTCATCAACCCGGTTTCGGCCATCACCATCGGCATGCTGCCGGACCTGCCGCCGGAAAGATTCGAGGTCCTGGGCAACAGCTCCCTGGAAGGAGCCACTCAAATGCTTGTTTCCAGAAATCATTCCCCGGAAGTCACCGCCATCAAAAAACGACTGACCTACCTGGAATTGAACGTCAACCAGGATTTCATGAACCGGTTCAGCGCCGCCAAGTTTCTACCGCATACCGACGCCTCGCGATTTCCCTCGGTCCATCAGAAGAGGCAAACAAAAAAGGCTTAATGATGTCTTTACCCTCTTCCCGGGCCGTCTCATTTCTGTCCGACAATCTGCTTTTGTCCGGGGTCCTGCACCTGCCGGCCGAGCTGCCGGCTCCCTTTGTGATCGGATGCCACGGACTTTTTTCGGACAAGGAATCACCCAAGCAGATCGACCTGGCGACACGATGCAACCGGGCCGGCCTGGCTTATTTCCGGTTCGACCACCGGGGCTGCGGAGAAAGCCAGGGAGACTTCGCCACGGTAACTTCCCTGGCGGCCAGGTGCCGGGATCTGCGCGACGCCGCCGCCGCCCTGGCTGCCCGGCAGGAGACCACCGGCCTGAGGGGCCTGTTCGGCAGCAGCCTGGGCGGCACGGTGGTGCTGGCTTCGGCCGGCCAACTGGCCCCGGAGCGGTTGGTCACCCTGGCGGCGCCCCTGAAAAGCGATCCCGTAATCAAGGCCCTGCTCCTTTCCGAAGATCCCACCATCGAAAAAATGCCGGCCCGATTTTTCAACCGGGACCTGCGTTTTGACATCACCGGCTTGGTGGCCGGTCTCAGCCATATCCTGATATTTCACGGCGACGCCGACGCCATCGTCCCCCCGGATAACGCCGTCACCCTCCACGCGGCCTGCGCCGACCCCAGAGAACTGGTCCTGCTGGAAAACGGCGATCACCGCCTCAGCGCCCGTCATCACCAGGAAACCTTCATGAACCGGGCCGCGGACTGGCTGATCAGCTGAACAGCCGGTCCAGATCAAACCGCCGCAGGGTAGCCGCCGGGGGCCGGCCAGAGACTTCATCCCAGCCCTGCTCCTGGTAATAGGCCTTGATCATGTCGGCGATTTCCGTCCCGGTCAGGGGTCGTTCGCTGAAGTACTCCTTGAAGCCGGTCTTGAAACCGGAGTCGGCCAACCATTGCCGGGGCACTGTCTCGACCGCTTCAGCCGGTTTTCCCCGGAGGTTGATCAGGCGATACAAGGTCCAGACCCGGTCGGCGCGATGCCGTAATTGTTCGAGGCTGGTAGGAATGCCGGTAACGGCCTGGTACAGGGCGGCGCAGGTTTCGGCGTCATAGAAACGATTGACCTGTCCCCGGGCGCAGATGCCCAGCGAACCCAGCACGGCAAACCAGCGATGGGAATATTTCAGCAGAGCCCCGACATTCAGGGGCTCAGGGTCGGCGTCCGGCGGCTGCTCCGGCAGGATTCGATCAATATCCTGCTGTGAAACACCCATGCGGGCCAGGTGCCGCGGGAACACCTTCCGGGGACGGCGGGCAAAATAGGTGGGCGACCCGCCCGAACCCACGTGCGGCCCTCTTGACTCAAGCAGTTGTCCCAATTCCATGGTACCAAACAGATCCCAGGGTAGCGCTGACCCCGGGCCGGTATAGGGATGCATCCCTTTGACCAGGGCCGGAGCGTGTTTATGGGCGGCTGGCCCGAAGCAGTCTGTCAGGCCGGCAAAACCATCCGCCATAACTTCGCCCAGCCCCTGCCGCCGGGCTATTTTGTCGGCCCAGGTTGCCAGGGAATCCAGGGAGTCAAGGGCAATGACCGGGTCGTTATCAGCGGCGGGAATAATGCCGTTGGCAACCAGGCCGGCGGCCAGTCGCGTGATCCCGAAAAACTCAAACATGTCCAGCCCCAGGTTGTCCAGGTCAGCGATTAACTTGACCGCTTCCCGGTAATCCTGAAACCCGTACATAAGGGGAGTAAACAGGTTGAGAGCGGAACTGGAAGAGACTACCAGTCCCTGGTGAGGGCCGTCTTTTATCTCCACCTCGTCCTTGCAGCCGATGGGACAGGAAACACAGGCCAGGCGGCGCTTTTTGATGGTTTCATAAATATCCGGGGCGACCAGGGGAAAAGCCTTGAGCATTCCCAGGCGCTGCCACTCCTGGCGATAGGGATAGTCCCGAATCCGGCGCCAAAGCGGCCTTACCAGTTCCCGGTAGCGCCGGTCATCAGCCACGCCGACCCCCCGGCTGCCGTTGACCACGATTCCCTTAAGTTTTTTTGCGCCCAGGACCGCCCCCAAACCGCCCCGGCCCAGAGTGGCCACCCCGTCCACGCTGGCCATGGAAAAAAAGACCCGGTTCTCGCCGGCCGGCCCGATGGACAGAACACCCCCTTGACCACCGGCCCGCCGGCGCAGGTCGCGACAGGTTTCCGAGATAGTCCGCCCCCGCATGGCGACGGCATCCCGCAGTTCGATGGTATCGTCGTCGATATGCAAGTAGACCAGGCGCTGACTGGCCCCGGTCAGGATGATGTGGTCAAAACCGGCGTTCTTGAGCCGGCATCCGAAGGTGACTCCGCCGGCCCCGCACCAGCCGATGGTACCGGGAGAGGGCAGCCTGGTAACCGCGTAGATGCGGGAAGAGGACGGCACGTCGGTCCCGACCAGGGGACCGGCGCCGATAACAACGGCATTATCCGGTGACAAGGCATCTCCGCCGGCAGGAATAAAATCAGCGGCCAGGCGCAAAGTCAGCCCCAGCCCGCCGATAAAGTCCCGGGCCAGCTCCGGATCAAGAGTTTCCACCCGGATGGTTCCGGCGGTTAAATCAACCAATAAGATCCGCCCGCTAAAGCCTCCGGAAAGATTCACGCAGCCTCCTGACCGGTTCTGACCAAAGCCTCATATAAACAGGCCTCAGCGCATAAACCGCAGTGATCGCATTGCTCAGAAAAGGTGACGGCAGCTTCGGTCCCGTTTTCGGTTTCGTCCAGAAAAACCTTCAGAAAAGCCGCTTCCGGGTTAAACCGTCCGGTATACCGGCGGGAACAGGCCAGCTCACAACGACGGCAGCCGGCGCAACGTTCCGGATAAAAAAGAATCTGGTAACGACCCATCAGTTGACTCCTTGGCGAAAGCCCGCCAGCAGTAAAAAGAATATAAATTCCGCGTGATGCCGGAATGGCCGGAACGGTTTTTTTACAGCAGCACCGCCCGGGCCCGCTGCTGGCCGGCTTCCGTCAGAAACGATTTGGCCATAATTTTCTCCAGCCGCTCCGCTTCCAGGGGTTTTTCCTGGTGCTGCTCCTCCAGGTTGGCGATCAGGTCGGCGTCATAGACCACCTTGAAATTCAGAGTCTCGTCCGGCCGGGGATGATGGTGGTGGCCGACAATATCGCAGACCTCCTCGATCATGGCTTCGGCGGCGCCCAGTTTTTCCAGAATTTCCCGGGCCACGGCCGGGCCCTCCTGCTCCTGGTATGTGGCGGCCGCGGAGTTGTGTTTTTCCTCGGCCTTTTTGATGCCGATATCATGCAGGTAAGCCGCGGTCATGATGACGGCCAGGTTGCCCTGCTCTTTTTTGCCGATCTGCTCGGCGTGCCGGGCTACCGCGGCGGCGTGACCGATCCGTTTGAAATCGGTCTGGAAATAACGCTTGACTTCCACCGCCACCCGATCCTTGAGCAGCTCTTCCCGTTTCTGAAGAAACTCTTCCGGAAGCGTCCCCAGGCACTGCTCGGCATAGGGGCAGTAAGCGGCGCACCCGAAATCCAGGCGGGGGTTGACGATCTTGTTGCCGCAGCCGGGGCATTTCCGGGAAGGATCATCCTTGAAAAATTCGATGGTCGCGCCGCACTCCGGGCATTTTTCTTCGTAGATAGCTTCGGGGTCCCAGTATTGGGTGTCCTGTCCGGGACATTTCATGGTGTCCTCCTTGGGTATATAGTATGAAAAAAAATGATTGTCTTGCAACCTGTTTTTATACTATTAAAAATAAAGGTCTGGGGCATTGACGCAGATCAATAAAATAAATAAAAATGGACGGTCTCATCATAAAAACACAACCACCCGCATGACGCAACCGCGGGAGCCCAGACACAGGCAGCTCGCCATGAAATACCACCAGGGACGCGTCCATTTATACACCGGTAATGGCAAGGGTAAAACCACCGCCACCCTGGGACTGGCCTTGCGGTCCGGCGGCGCCGGCCGGCGCTCGCTCATCATCCAGTTTATGAAGGGGCAGCATTACGGTGAACTGGACGCGGTCCGGCGACTGAACGGCCTGATTACTATTGAACAACATGGCAGCCCGGATTTCTGCCTGCCGGATGAGACCAACCACGACCACCACCAACAACTGGCCAGGGGCGGCTTGGTGCGGGCCCGCCAGGCCCTGGCCGATCCATCCCTGGACCTGGTGGTATTAGATGAGATTGTTACTGCCGTTTATTTTCAATTACTGAACGATGATGATATAATAAACCTGCTCATAACGCGACAAACACAGCAGGAAGTGGCCCTGACCGGTCGTTATGCTTCTCCGGAACTGATCAAAAACTGCGACCTGGTCACCGAAATGATCGAACATCGTCATTATTACCAGGCCGGCGTGAACGACCGCCCGGGCATTGAAACCTGACCCGACCGAAATCAACCTCACGGGAGATCACCATGGAAACACTGACGCGGGCGGATATATGCTTCATGGCCGACCCCTGGCCCCCGGTACCCGAACGGGTAACCCTGATTTTCATTCACGGCTCAACCATGTCAAAAACATTCTGGCAACCACAGATGGCATCCTTGTCCCGACAATTCAACACCATGGCCCTGGACCTGCCCGGGCACGGCCAGAGTCCGGGAGATGGTTTTGACAAGATGGCTTCTTATACCGAAGCCGTCATGAACTGGATGGACGAGGTCAACCCGCCCGGCATGGTTCCCTGCGGGCTCAGCCTGGGGGGCGCGGTCGCCCTGGACCTGATGCTTTGCTACCCGGAGCGGTTCGAAGCCGGCGTCCTGATCAGCACCGGCGCCCGGCTGCGGGTAATGCCGCTGATATTTGAAGCCATCAAAAAAGATTTCAAGGAATTCAGCGAGACATTGGGGATGGCCGGCGTTTCTCCGGCCAACCAGTCCCGGGACATGACCGAACTGGTAAAAAAGCAGGTCCAATGTCCGGCCGAAGTGGAGTTAAAGGACTTTAAAGCCTGTGACGCTTTTGACGTTATGGCCCGCCTATCTCACATCCAAATACCGGTCCTGATCATCAGCGGCAACGACGACACCACCACCCCGCCCAAGTACGCCGACTATCTGGCCCGGAAAATCCCCCACGCCCGGCTGGAAAAAATTGCCGACGCCGCCCACCTGGTTCCCCTGGAAAAACCGGACCAGGTCAATGCCGTTATTACCGATTTTCTGAGCCAGTCCCGCTAACCCGGTTATGTTTATTACGGATCGTTTTGTATATTTGCAACTGGAAAAGACCGCCTCTTCTCATATCACCCACCTTCTGAAAAAGACGGTCTCCGGTCAAGCGGCAGGCAAGCATAATCGTTTACCGGGCCGTTTTCGCAGGAGCCGCCGGCACGTTATCGGTTCCATTCGGAATCCTTGGGATTGGTATCTTTCTCTCTGGAGCTTCGGCTGTCGGGGCAGAGGCGGACTCTATCTGCGCCAGACGAAGAGAAGTGTCCGGGGACATGGCCTGCGGACCCATCCGCTGCTGGGAATGATTCATGTTGCCCATGAACTGGTGAAATCGACCCGGCCCTGGCGTCTGCTTTACACGGACATCGATGATGCCTTGTTATTTCGCAAGTGGCTGCGACAGGTCATGGATCCCGCCCGGAAATGGGATCTGGGTGATTTTTATGCTTTATCACCGGTCAGCGAATGTGCGGGTTTCATGACCTTTCGCTATTTGTACTTATATTCCGATACGGTCCGGCCTCTTTTCTGCCGGGGCAGAATCAATACTCTGGAACGAGTTCGGGCATTTGACCGCGGGCACACCGTTTTAGATGATACCATTCGGGTGGAAGAGCTTGAAACCGATCTGATTCGGATCCTGACCGCCTGCGATATCCCATTGAACGACCATCAGTTGGACTATATTCATTCCATCGGCAGGACCAATGTCAGCCGGAAACAACAAGAACCTGGATCCTATTATGATGCGGAAACCATTGAACTGGTCAGGCGGAAAGAGCGGCTGATTATTGACAAGTATAAATATTCTGTGCCTTTCGTATCCGATTAGCCCGGATCTTTCATGAATTTTTTCGATCATAGTT
>JAWOCW010000332.1:0-4443 GCA_046483615.1 Desulfosudaceae bacterium | reverse complement strand
CTCATATCTCTAATTTTTTCTATATCAGGTATTCTATATGTTCACCACTGTAGTAGATCCGATAGTAGATGGCTTGCAGCGCTGCGGCTCGGGAAAAACCTCCCCGTAAATATGATTGAACCGCCGGGCGATCTCCCGGGTGATTTCCACGTGGGGAACCTGGTCTTCCCCCACCGGCACCAGGTTGGTCTTGTACATGATGATATCGGCCGCCTGCAGCACGGGATAACCGAGAAAACCGAAGGTGGCGATATCTTTTTCGCTCAGCTGCGACATCTGGTCCTTGTAGGTGGGGTTGCGCTCCAGCCAGGCGGTCGGCGTCAGCATGGACAGAATCAGAAAAAGTTCGGCATGCTCTTTGACCTGGGACTGAATAAAAAAGGTGCTCTTTTCCGGCGACAGGCCGGCGCTGAGCCAGTCCGTCACCATCTGCCGGGTATATTCGGCCAGATTACCGGGATTTTCATAATCAGTCGTCAGGGCGTGCCAGTCGGCGATAAAGAAAAAACAATCGTACTCTTCCTGAAGCTTGATCCATTGCCGCAGCGCGCCGTGCAGGTTGCCCAGGTGCAGGGCGCCGGTGGGACGCATGCCGCTCAATATCCGTTGTTTCTCTGTCATACCTTCTCCTATGCGTTGGCGATAAACATTAATCCGTCACTGCCCAGCGCCACCATCAGCAGCGGCATGATAAAAAACCAGATGATGGCGAAAAACCAGTCAGCCTTCAGCAGCAGCAACGCCAGGATGAGTATTATACCCAGACGCTCCAGGGAAGCAAACCGTTTTCTGATTCCCGGCGGCAGGAAGACCAGCAGCACTTTGCTGCCGTCCAGGGGGGGGATGGGAATCATGTTGAAAACCGCCAGGATGGCGTTGATCAGGACGCTGAACCCCAGAATCAGCTGCAGGTCGGTGACGATGAGCCGGGTTACCTGGCTGGTGGTGGTCCAGTCCCGCGTCAGCGAGAACAACAACCGGAAAGCCACCGCCGAAACCGCCAGGCAGGCCAGGTTAGCCAGCACCCCGGCCAGGGAAACCCAGATGGTGCCTTTTTTCCAGTTGGTCAGCCGCGCGAAATTAACCGGTACCGGTTTGGCGTAACCGATAATAAAAGGCGCCCCGGAAAGGGCCAGCAGCAGCGGCAGCAGCACTGATCCCACCGGATCCAGATGGCGGATGGGATTGAGGGTCAGGCGCCCGGCCCGGGCGGCGGTATCATCGCCCATTTTCAGGGCGGCCAGGCCGTGGGCGACTTCATGCAGGCTGACCGCGAAGATCAGCGGCAGCAGCATGACTACAACACGATTGAGATCAAAATTTTCCAGCATAGCGTTGGACCAGCTCCAATTCGTCGTTTTTGCTGTCTACCAGACCGTCCAGCCGGGCGTGCAGCACTTTTTTAAAGATGCGGCCGTAAACCGGTCCGGGGGGAATCCCCAGCCGGGACAGATCCTCACCGGTGATCAGCGTCCGGGCATCCTGTAGTTGCAGAATATAGCGGGAAATTTGCCGCTTGATTTTTTCATTTTCCGCGATGGCCATGATATACAAAATGAGCTCCGTGGAAAAGCCCCGGATACCCTCGTACAACTGACTGTTTTTGACCGGCTGGTTGCCCTTGAGCCAGGACAAAAAGCGGTTGGCTTCCAGCCGTTCTTTGGTAAACAGGGCCAGCTGACGACGGTTCAACTCGAATTCCCGGCAGATCTCCTGGCTGGTTGATTCGTCACAGCGGTTGATCAGCACCAGAAAATAGACCGCCCAGCGCGAGTAGGCGGTTTCCAGGAAGAGCAGGTCATACCAGGCCAGGACCTCCTTGACCGAATTCAAACTGGCCACGATTTTTTTATCTATGGTGATGGCGGGATGCACCGCCGCCAGCAGCTCAAACTCGGCCAGGCGCTCAATGGCCGGCACCGGATCTTCTTCCTCCAGGATCTGGCACAGCTCGGCAAAGACCCGGCGGCGACTCAGGCGACTGAAAAAATTCATTTTAACAGCGTTTTCAATCAAGCCGGAAGTCATTTTGCCGATGCTGAACCCGAACCGCTGCTCAAACCGGATGGCCCGGAAGACCCGGGTGGGGTCTTCCACGAAACTCAGGTTGTGCAGCACCCGGATGGTTTTTTCCTTGATGTCCCGCTGGGCGGAAAAAAAATCCACCAGGGTGCCGAACCGGTCCGGGTTGAGATAAACCGCCAGGGTGTTGATGGTAAAATCCCGCCGGAACAGGTCCAGCTTGATGGAACTCATTTCCACGGTCGGCAGAGCCGCCGGGAACTGGTAATATTCCAGGCGGGCCGAGGCGACATCGATCTTGGACTCATCGGGAAAAATAACCACGGCCGTCCCGAATTTATGGTGAAAATGAACCCGCGCCCCCATTATTTCGGCAAAGGTCCGGGCAAAAGCGATACCGTCGCCTTCAATAACCAGGTCGACATCTTCCGTTTTTCGATACAAAAACAGGTCCCGCACGAAACCGCCCACGACATAGGCGCTGTAGCCGAGATCGGTGGCGGTCTGACCGGCTTTTTCCAGAATATCAATGACCGGTTGCGGCAGGCGTTCGGACATGAACCGTTTTATGTTTTTTGTTTTCGGATGAACCGCGCCCTCGATCTGCTGGGGCTGACGCTCTTTTTCCCGCTTGTTCCGGGAAACCAGCAGGTTCAGAAGATCGGTACGAGTGATCACCCCCAGGATGTGATCTTTTTCCACCACCGGCACAATCCGCTGATGATTTTCTATAATTCGCTCCTGGATAAGGGACAGCTCATCATCCGGTCCCACCGGCAGGAAATCGGTGGTCATGTATTCTCCGATGGGGGACTCTCCCAGATCATGATAAATGGCCTTTTCAATGACCTGGCGGGAAATATAGCCCAGCAGGTTCCCGGCCCGACCCTCCTGATCCGGCCGATCGGTTACCAGCAAGGCGTTGACGTTATACCGCACCAGCAGGTCGCCGGCCTGACGGCAGTCGGTATCGGCCGTGGTGGAAATCGGCGGCGAGGACATGACATCCCGGGCCCGGGTGGTGGATCGGATCTGCTTGTTGAGCAGTTTCATCAACTGCTGCTCCACCTGGGTCAGGGTCAGGCGCTTGATGCTGGCCGAAGCGGCAAAGGCGTGACCGCCTCCCCCAAAGGGGATAAGGATATCGCCGGCGTTGACCTCCGGGACCCGGGACCGGCCCACCAGGTAGATGCGGTTACCCATCTGGGCCGCCGCGAAAATCACATTCAGATTTTTCATGCGCTGCATCTTGTGAACCAGAAAGGCAAAATCCGGGACATACTCCTCGGTGGCGATGCTGCTGATGACGACTTCCAGGCCGTTGATGTTGTGGACCCGGGAGTTTTTGATCATGCTGTTAAGGATATCAACCTGTTCCGGAGTCATTTCCCGGGTAATCATGTTGGCAATGGTGTTGAGGCAGGCGCCCCGGGAGACCAGGAATCCGGCCGCCTCAAAATCGGCGGGCGTGGTGGAAACAAAGGTAAAGGCGCCGGTATCCTCGTAAATGCCGAGACACATGACGGTGGCTTCGTCAGGGGAGATGGCCGCCCCCTTTTCCCGCAGCATCCGGGTCAGGATTGAAACCGTGGCCCCGACCGACTCGGACACGTTCACCTCGGCCTTGATATCGCTGTCTTCCGGCGGATGATGGTCATAAACATGGACCTCCAGGTCGGGGTCATCCAGCAGTTCAGCCAGAACCCCGATCCGGCTGGTATGGTTGGTGTCAACGATTACCAGCCGCTTGACCTCGGCAAAATCAATGTCGCGGGCGTTTTTCATGTTGAACAGGTAAACCATGGAGTTAATGAAAAAATTCCGCAAATTTTTCTCATTGGATCCCGGCAGCACTACCACCGAGCCGGGATACAGCTTCTGGGCCGCCAGCACCGAGGAGATGGCGTCATAATCAGCATTGACGTGGGTGGTTATGACCGTGAGGTGTTTTTCCGGCGAATCAGTCGATTTCGGCATGGCGGCCCTGGTCTCCTGGTCGGCGCCCTTGGCAGCGCCTTTCGAACTTAAATTCCGGTCTGATCGTTTCTTTAAAAGGCCGGCTTGAATATGTCAGGCCGGGTCAATTTCCTGAAAAGTTAAAAAAGAGGCTAACCCGGATATTTCACCAGTCGATCGGGACGCGGCTGTCCCCCTGACAGGACTTGATGAAATAGCAGGGTAATAAAACCTGAATCTGGTAACAATAAGGCATTTCGCTTATTTTATCAAGATGACGGAAACATAATTTTCCCGTATTTCCATGGTTTTTTATTGACAACAAATTTATCCGGAAGCTATGTAGAATATTTTATCTTGATTTTGGCAGGTGGTTGGAAGCTTTATTTATAACCTGTAATATTACGGTTTTCTTAAAAAGTCCTCCGGCGGGGGCCAGGGCCTGAGCGCGGTTTTACCCGGCCT
>JAWOCW010000205.1:0-15059 GCA_046483615.1 Desulfosudaceae bacterium | reverse complement strand
GGGCGGTGTTACCACGGTCATGGATATGATGACCACTACTTATTGCTACGGGGCGCCGGAGCTTTCCCTGGCCTCCGCGGCCAATACCGACATCTCCAAATGGCTGGGGCTGCTGATGTTCTCCACCGGCGGCTGCACCGATTCCAAGGTGGTTGACGAGCAGGCGGCGGTGGAAGCCACTACCAGCCTGTTTTATTCCTACCTGTCCGGGGCCAGCCTGATTCACGACGTCGGTTATATCGACAGCGGCGTCAACGCCTCCCTGGAATCTCTGGTCATGTGCGAAGAGATCATGGGCATGGTGCGCCAGTTCGGCAAAGGCGTCTGCACGGATGAATCACACCTGGGCCTGGAAGCCATCGATCAAGTCGGCCCGGCCGGGGAATTTGTCACCCATGATCATACCTTTGAGCATTGGAGCGAGTGGTTCCGGCCGCAGCTGCAGGACCGGGCCGATTATGACACCTGGGTCGACGAAGGCAGCAAGTCGTTTAACGATCGTCTCAACGAAAAGACCGAAGATATTATCAAGAATTATGAGCCGGAACCGTTGGACGAAAAACTGCATGCTGAATTAAAGGAGATTATTGACGCGGCGGAAAAGCGGCATGCCTGATGACCGCCGGAAACGTCAAGATACCACCGACATAACCCAAGGCCGGCAGTACAAGGCTGAAGAAATAAGGAGTTAGCTATGGGCAGTACCCAAACCAACTTAACAATCAATCTGACGCCTCAGTTTTCCATGCTTTCCGAGGATCAGAAAGAGGCCATCTATCATGGTGTCATCCGGACCCTGATGACTACCGGAGTTGATGTGCATCATGAATACGCCCGGGACCTGTTAAAAGAGTATGGCGCCAAGGTAGAAGGCCGACGCGTCTGGATTCCCCAGAACCTGGTAACCGACGCTCTGGCGTCAGCGCCGCCCTTTACCGAGGTGTTCGCCTGGGACGGCGATGAAAGCAAAAAAGTCTGGATCGAGCGGGGCAGAAGCCATTTCGGCCCCGGTCCGACGCCGCCCAATTTTATTGATACCGACACCCTGGAACGGCGGCCCTACATCAGAAAAGACGCTTCCCTGGTGGCCCGGGTCTGCGACGCCCTGCCCAATATCGGGTATGTGCAGTCCCTGGGATCAATCAGCGACGTCACCGTGGGCATGGAGTCGGTCTATGAATTCGCCGACATGATGTTGAACACGACCACGCCCATCATGAACTGGGCCTTTAACCGCCAGGCCTGCGCCTATCAGCACCAGATCGGCATCATCATGGCCGGCGGGGAAGAAGCTTTTAAAAAGCGGCCTAATTATATCCATTACAGTGAGCCCATTTCGCCGCTGACCAGTGATTTTCACGCCATGGACAAAAACATCTATTGCGCCGAAAACAGGATTCCGCATGTTTACACCCCCTGTTCCATCGGCGGCGCCACCGTGCCGGCTTCACATGCCGGTCAGATCATCGTGGGCTTGTCTGAAGCCATGGTCGGGGTGGTCGTGTCGCAATTGATCAATCCCGGTACCTGCGTCATCGTGGGCGGGGTGCAGTCCATTCTGGACATGCGTCGTTCCGTTTACTCCTATGGCGCGCCGGAGTTGAGTATCCTCAGCGCCGCCATGACGGAGATGGCTCACTATTGCGGGCTGCCCATGTTCTCCACTTCGGGATGCACCGACACCAAGGCCATGGACCCGCAGTCCGCCATTGAAGCGGCTTTCTCCATTAATGCCGCCATGTTGAGCGGCGCGGAGTTCGTCCATGACAACGGTTATACCGAATCCGGCATTACCGGCGATATCTTCCAGACGGTATTGTGCGATGAGATTCTGGGCATGGCCCGGACGATTCAGAAGGGCGTCACGGTCAACGAAGAAACCCTGGCCGTGGATGTCATCAAAAATGTCGGCCCCGGCGGTCATTACCTGTACGAGGATCACACCATGAAATGGTTCCGGGATCACTGGCGGCCGACCCTGATGGATCGTGACAGTTACGAGGACTGGGACGCCAAGGGTCGCTTGACCATGAAAGACAGGATCCAGGCCAAAACCAGGGATATCATCGATAATTACGAAGGACCGATATCCAAGGTGCCGGCTGATGTCCGGAAAGACATTGACACGGTCCTGGAAGAAGGCGAAGCCTACTTCGCCCGGTCGACCAACCGCATGAAATAAGGCGGGCGCGATGGTTCCGGCTGTTTTTTCCGGCGGGAACTTTTAACCACGCCAGCAATAAATAACTACCACACCATAAAAATCGAATCATCAGCGGCTGTTGGTGGTTCGATTTTTTACTTGGAACAATGTCAGCCAAAGACAAAGCCACAAGCCGTTATCTGCTGGGGATTGATACCGGCGGTACCTTTACCGACGGGGTGCTGCTGGATTATAAGACCCGGGCGGTCCTGTCTTCCGCCAAAACTCTGACCACCTATGGTGACCTGGCCCGGGGGGTAGCCGAGGTGATTGGGCGGCTGGATATCGATGATCCCGCCCTGGTGGAACTGGTCGGGATCTCTTCCACCCTGGCCACTAATTCCGTGGCCGAGGGGAAAACCAGGCGGACCGGCCTGCTGCTGATCGGTTACGATCCGGACCTGATCTCTCAGTATAAACTGGATAATGATTTCGGCACCGATATCGTGGCCTATTTTAAAGGTGGTCACACTTCGCAGGGCGAGGAACAGGCCCCCCTGGATCTGGCCGGGATTGAAAAATGGGTCACTGATAACCGGGATGAGGTGGAAGCCCTGGCGGTTTCCAGCTATTTCAGTCCGCTCAATTCCACCCACGAACAGGCCGTGCTGGAGGCTGTTTCCCGTATTTCGGACCTGCCGGTGGTACTGGGGCATCAGTTGTCCACCCGGCTTGACTCCATCAAACGGGCTTCGACCGCCTGCCTCAACGCCTCGCTGGTGGCGGTCATGCATGAATTCACGGCGGCGGTGCAGCAAGCCCTGAAGTCAAGGCGGGTGACGGCGCCGTTGATGGTCGTCAAGGGCAATGGCTCTCTGATGCCCCAGACCGAAGCCATCAGCAAGCCGGTGGAAACCGTTCTGTCCGGGCCGGCGGCCAGCACCATCGGAGGCCGGTTTTTTTCTGAAACAGATAACGCCCTGGTAATTGACATTGGCGGAACCACCACTGACATGGCCTTGATGCGGGACAATCACGTGGCTATTTCCGAAGAGGGCGCCCGGGTGGGTGATATTAAAACCGCGGTGCGGGCCGCCCGTATCCGGACGGCCGTGGTGGGATGCGACAGCCGCGTTCATACCAATGCCGATGGCGAGGTTCTGGTCGGACCGGACCGGGTGGTGCCCCTGTCCCGCCTGGCGGCCGATTTTCCGAACATCCGGGAAGACCTGGAGCGTCTCAAAAAGCGGCGCGGATATATCTGGAAAGCTTCCGATCTGGTATACTGGTTTCAGCAGAAGAAGCCTGATCCCGAGACGCTTGACGCCCTCAACCCGGCCGCGCGTCGATTGTTTAAAGTTCTGGGCGACGCCCCGCAGAGCCTGAGCGCGATATTGCGGGTCACCGGCGTGCATCATGAAGTACAGCTCAATGCCGGAGACCTGATGCGGCAGGGGTATCTGGGAGTGGCCACGCTTACTCCTACCGATCTGCTTCACGTGCTGGATGAAATGGACAACTGGTGCCGGGAAACCGCCCGCCTGGCCGCTTCCAGCCTGAGCCTCCTGTGCGGCCGGGAAACAGAAGATCTGGCCAATTATGTTCTGGACGGCATGATCGCCACTATTACCGAAGAGGCCATCGTCTTTCTGGCCCGGGAAAAAAACAAACGGCTGCCGGAAAATATCGACGGTAAATGGGGCCGCTGGTTTTTTGATAAGGCCCTGGCCAAAGAGGGAGACAGCCTCTTGTCATTTTCCATGGCCAGCCGGTGTCCTGTCATCGGCATTGGCGCCCCGGCCGGTTATTTCGTTAAACGGGTGGCCCGGGCCCTGCATAGCAGTTTTCTCCTGCCGGAGCACGCTGCCGTGGCCAACGCCGCCGGCGCGGTGGTGGGAATGATCATGATCGAGACCGAATTTCTGGTCTACGTGCGGGAGTCGGGCGAAGTCCGTAAATATATCGTTCAGGGAAGCCAGGAGAACATTTCTTTCAAGGAAGAAGAGGAAGCTCTGCGATACGCCCGGCAGTCGGCTGAGGCCCAGGCCGCTGAAAAATGCCGGGCTTCCGGCGCCGTCGAGCCGCAGGTGGATATCAGTGAAATCAGTGAAGGCCCCCTGCGTCGGATAATTGCCCGGGCCGTTGGTAATCCCGGGTTTTAATCTTGCGCGGGAAGGCCCGCTTTTTATTGTCTTTGCCTGCCGCGGCGGGATTGCCGCGGCGGGATTCAGGAAAAAAATTATGTTAAACCAATTTATTGTTTCAGCCGCCGGAGCCAACCGACCCGGCATTGTAGCTCAGGTGGCCCGGGAGATATATCATTGCGGATGCAATTTTGAGGATTCCCGGATGACCTTTCTGGGGGTCCATTTTTCCCTGATGATCCTGGTAACGGGGGAGCGGCCGGGGCTTTATGAAGAGCTGCGATCCTCATGTGAAAGGCTGAGCCGGGAAAGCGATTTGAACGTGACCGTTTTCAAGCGGACGGTGTCAGCCTCTGAAATCCGGGAAGTACCGGTGCCCAATTACGACATCAGGGTGCGGGGAGAGGATCGCATGGGCATTGTCTACCGCACCTCCCAGTTGCTGGCCGCCCTGAATGTCAATATCGTGGAAATGGAAACCGTCGTCGATTCATTGGACGAGGAGAACGAGGCGCCGGAATTCAGCATGCGCATCAAGGCGGTGGTGCCATCCACGCTGACCGAAGAAAAACTGCAAAAGCACCTGGAAGCCTTGTCCGAGGAGATAGAGGAGACGGTTATCATCACCCCGCTGCGGCCGGAGTGATCAAGCCGATAAATTAACATGGCCATTATAACAGTTCAGCCCCTTAATAAAACCGTGACCACCCTGCCGGGGGAGACGGTTCACCAGGCCCTGGCCCGGAACGGCATTGACCTGGAAGCGCCCTGCAACGGCCAGGGAGTATGCGGCCAGTGCCGCGTCCGGGTGGAAAACCCCGATACGGTCCCGCCCACCCCGCACGAGAATCTGGGCAGCGAAGAAGCGGCCGCGGGCATTCGCCTGGCCTGCCGCCTGGTTCCGGAAAGAGATATGACCCTGACCATTCTCGAGCCGGAGGCTGAAGATAATGATTGCCTTATCCTGGAAGGTCGGGATTTCAAAAGTGCCGCCCCGGCGCGGCATGCCGGCCGCATGACTACCACCCCGGCGGTACGCGTCGAGGAAGGCCCGGACGGGTTCGGTCTGATTTATGAGGGTGAAGCCTGGCCGTTGCCGGAATGGCAGAGCGGATTTTCACCCAAAGGCATTGCCCTGGACATCGGCACGACCACCCTGGTCGGCAGCCTGATCTGCCTGCGGACCGGCCGGCTGCTGTCCACCGCCTCGGGTCTGAACCCTCAGATCAAAATGGGCCATGACGTCATGACCCGTATCCAGGAAGGCTCCACCCCGGATGGTCTGCGCAAATTAGCTGAAGCCGTGCGCGGCGGCATAGACCGGATTATCAAGGATATCTGCCGGCAGACCGGGGCGGTCGCCGCTGAAATTCTGGACGTGGTTATCGGCGGTAATACCACCATGCTGGAGATTGCCGCGGAAGTAGATCCGGCTCCGCTGGGGCGAACTCCTTTTGACGTTGATCTGGAGGGCGGACGCCATTACCCGGCCGCGGCTTTCGGTTTCCCGAGGGTAAATCCGGCCGCCCGCGTTTACGTTCCGCCCATTACCCACGCCTTTGTGGGAACCGATATCAGCGCCGGCATGCTGGTCTGCGAAGGATTTTTTGATCGGGACAGGACGGTCCTTTTTCTTGACGTCGGTACCAACGGTGAAATCGCGTTGCATGACCAGGACCGGACCCTGATATCTTCGACCGCCGCCGGTCCGGCCTTTGAAGGCATGGGGGTGTCCAGCGGCATGCGGGCCCGGATCGGGGCGGTGGGCGCGGTGTCCGTGGAGGAGGGACGACTGGTCTATGAGACCATCGGTGACGCGCCGGTCAAAGGCATTTGCGGCAGCGGAATTATTGATTTGATCGCCTGCCTGCTGGAGCTGGGGGTGATCGAGCCCAGCGGGCGTCTTACGCCGCCGGACCAGGCCGACAGGTTTGACGACTTTATCGGAGAATGCCTTCACGAAATAGACGGTACTCCCGCTTTTCAATATGGTCAGGAGGTTTTTCTGACTCAGAAGGACATCCGCCAGGTCCAGCTGGCCAAGGGCGCTATTCGCACCGCCGTGGATGTTTTTATCCAGGAAACAGGGCGTGATATAGATCGGCTGGTGGTGGCCGGCGGTTTTGGCCACACCTTGAGTCCGCCCAGCCTGGCCCGGATCGGCTTATTGCCTCCGGAGCTGGAAAACAAAATAACCTTCGCGGGCAATTGCAGCCTGCTGGGTTGCCAGCGGCTGCTGCGGGATATCAACGCCCGTCGATTCATCGAAACCCGGCTGGCCGCGGCCGAGCACCTGTCTTTAGCGGAACGACCGGATTTCATGATGGCTTTTGTGGAAAACACGGAGTTTCCGGAACCGGCCGGCCCGCTGGTGAGGAGGTCAGGTTGAGGACTAAAGGCCGGACCAGAACCGTCATAGCCTGCCGGGCCTTGCGGCCGGAACTGGAAGCGCTGCTGGCCGGATCCGGTGACCAGACCATTCATGTCCGTTATCTGGACCAGAATCTTCACCGCACCCCGGAACGCATGACCGGTGTCATTCAGGCGGCCATTGAGGAGGAAAAGGATGACACCGCCCAAATCGTTTTGGGCTACGGCTTGTGCTCCAACGGAGTGGTCGGATTGCGGGCTCCGGAGCAGGGCCTGATTATTCCCCGGGCGCACGATTGTATCTCTTTTTTTCTGGGTTCCCGGGAGGAGTATCAGGCCGCTTTTAAAAATTCCCCCGGGGCTTATTACCTTACTCCCGGCTGGATCAAGGAACAAAAGGATCCCCTGGGGAATATGGAAAATGACTATGTGCCCCGGGTGGGACGCGAAGAAGCCGTCTGGGCGGCCAAAGAAGAGTTGAAGCATTATACCCGCCTGGTGCTGATTTGTTCGGCCACCACTTCCAACCTGGAGGAGTTGCGGCGACGGGCGGAAGAAAACGCCCGGTTTTTTGACAAGGAGCTGGAAATTCGTCAGGGGTCTGACGAGTATTTTCGTAAAATAATTTTCGGGCCGCATGATGAGGATGCTTTTTTGCGGATACCGGCCGGAGAGGTCGTCAGGCAGCGGCCCTTTCTTGACATGTAGGACCGGTTTTCGGTACAACACCAGGTAACTTCGCATTAAAGCGGCACCGATTTAAACACGTAAGGAGGAATCATGATAATTATTGGAGAATTGATTAATGCCAGCAGAAAGGCCGTGGGCGCGGCCATCAAGGCCGAAGACGCCGGAACGATTGCCGATCTGGCCCGGCAGCAGCATGAGGCCGGAGCTGATTTTATTGATGTTAATGCCGGAATTTTTGTCGGTAAAGAAGCCGATTATCTGAAATGGCTGGTTACCACCGCCCAGGAAGCTGTTCCCGAGGCGGTCTGCTGCATTGACACCCCTGACCCCAAGGCCTTGGAAGTGGCTCTGGCGGAACATAAAGGCACCGCCATGATCAATTCCATTTCCCTGGAAACGGAACGCTATGATGCCATGCTGCCGATTCTGGCCGGTACCGATCTTAAAGTGATCGCCCTGTGCATGAGCGATGACGGTATGCCGGAAACTGCCGATGAGCGCATGGCGATTGCCGATAAGCTGGTCAACAGCCTGGTGGCCAAGGGCGTGGCCGTGGAAAATATCTTTGTCGATCCTCTGGTTCAGCCCATCTCCACCAACGGCATCTACGGTCTGGCTTTTCTGGACGCCATTGAGAAAATAATGGCTGCTTTTCCCGGCATTCACACCGCCTGTGGTCTGTCCAACATTTCCTACGGCCTTCCGGAAAGAAAACTGATGAACCAGTGTTTCATGGTCATGGCCATTTTAAAGGGATTGGACGGCGCTATCATCAACCCGCTTGATAATCGCATGCTGGCTAATATCGCCGCCGCCGAAGCCCTGACCGGCCAGGATGATTACTGCATGAATTATCTGGATGCTTTTCGGGCCGGGAAACTGAAGTTATAATCGCCAAATCCCGGCCCCGCGGCGGGGAAAGGAACAAACTGGATATGTTTGATGGAAAAAAGAAAATAACCGGTATCGGCTCGGCCCTGGTGGATCTGCTTTTGCCGGCTGACGACGATTTCGTCGCTTCTTTGGGAGCGGAAAAGGGCGGCATGACCCTGGTCGACGACCAGTTCATTGAGGACGCCCTGGCCCGATCAGATGAAAAGCCGGAGGTGGTCTCAGGAGGGTCAGCCTGCAATACCATTGTCGGGGTGGGCATGCTCGGTGGCGAGACCTCTTTTATCGGAAAATGCGGCCAGGACGAGTTCGGCCGGAAATTTACTTCCGATCTGCGTGACAGCAACGTCACGCCGCAGCTGTTTACCTCCTCAACGCCGACCGGCACGGTTCTGTCAGTGGTCACCCCGGACGCTCAGCGGACCATGTTCACCCACCTGGGGGCGTCGACCGAACTGGACCCGGACTCCATCACGCCGGAACTGTTTGAAAATACCGCCGTGGCCGTGGTGGAAGGGTACTTGCTGTTTAATCCCGATTTGATGATGGCTACCGTGCGGGCGGCCAAGGCGGCCGGGGCCATGATTTCCCTGGACCTGGCCAGTTTTGAGGTTGTTCACAACACCCGGGCCCTGCTGGAAAAAGTCGTCAAGCAATATGTCGATATTCTTATCGCCAATGAAGATGAGGCGGAAGCCTATTGCGGTCATCGCGATGAAGAAAAAGTCATCGCCCATCTGCTGGAAGAAGCGCCGCTGGCGGTGTTGAAAGTAGGTGAGCGGGGCAGCTTTATTCATCATGACAAGGAAACTTTCCGGATCAAGGCGCAGGTCGATCAGCCACCGCTGGATACTACCGGGGCCGGTGATTTGTGGGCCTCCGGTTTTCTCTACGGCCTGGTCAATGGTTACCCCATTGACCAGTGTGGCGTCCTGGGTTCCGCTTGCGGCTCTGAGGTCTGCCGGGTGGTCGGCGCTAAAATCCCGGCCGACGGCTGGCAGCGGATCAAGGCTCTCCTTTAACACGTAAACAAGGATAAATTACCAATGGCAAAGCTCAGCCGGGTATCTCTGGAAAGAAAACGGGAACTGTCCAAGCCGGACCGGTTTATGGCTCTTCTGCAAACAGCCGCCGCCTATGTCAGCCGCCACCGCCGGTTCGTAATCAGCGCTGTCGCTCTGGTCCTGGTGCTGGCCCTATCCGTTTCCCTGATCAGTTATTGGAATGAAAAGTCAGAACAGGCCGCCACCGTTGAATTGACCGCCCTGATGAACAGAACCGGAGAGGCGGCCGAGTTGCAGGAAAGCTATCAGGCTCTTTATGAAAAGCATGGCGGTAGCGTGGCCGGCCGCATCGCGGGTTTGAAATACGCCGACACCTGTTACCAGAAAGGCGATATGGAGGCGGCCATTGCCGCTTACCAGCGGGTTGCCGGGGATTTCAAAAACCATCCCCCTTTCCGCCGCCTGGCCTGGCAGGGGCTGGGCTATGCCAGGGAAGCGGTCGGTGATTATGAAGAAGCCGCCCGGGCTTTTGAAAAAATCATCGAAGATTCAGGCATCGCGCAAAAGGATCTGGCGCTGTTTAATCTGGGCCGAATGTATGATCAAATGGGTGAGGTTGACCGGAGTCGGAATGCTTTTGATCGCCTGGTAACCGCTTATCCGGATTCAATGTACGCGCCGGTGGCCCGGTTGCAGTTGATTTGAAAAGCATTACTTTGTTTCATTGTTTCAGTTTCTTTCTTAAGTTTCATTTAGCAGTCGATCTTGCAGGCGGCGCCACAGGGCGTTGCCTATATCCAGGCCGATATCAATAAACTGGGGGCCGTACTCCCGGCCTACCGTGGTGCGGAAGGTCTCCTTGATGCCCGCGATATAGGCCATGGCCCGGGGATAAAGCCGGGCGAATTTCTCCGGCGGTGGGGGGCTGGCGGCGATCATGTCCCAGACGGTACAGGTGAAGTTGTCCGGTCCCCAGCGAAATTTGTCCGCGTCGTAAAGACTTCCGGCCAGAACCCGGCTTTCCACTGACCGGGGGCGGGAGTAAGACTTAAAGGCCTCGTGGTGTTCGATGGCAAAGGCGATGCGATTGATATCCCGGGCTCCCAGGTTCCTTTCCCGGGCCAGTTCCCGGACCATTTGCCGGGACATTATCTGGCGGGCGGCCGCGGCGCCCCGGACGGCGTGATCAGCCTCCTGTCTCCTGATGTCATGCAGCAGGCCGGCGCAAAGAGCCAGCAGGACGGCGTGGTTGATCTGATCCTGGCTGAACTCCGCCCGGTCGGTTTCAATGGCCGTGATGGCACCGGCGTCCAGAGCCACTGTCTCGGCATGTTCCAGGCCGTGGCCGATGTGATCCGGGGACTCCTCCTGAACGATTTTTCGCAGGCTTTTGATCAGTTCGTCGTCCTCGAAGATTTCCCGGGAGCGGGCCATCGAAAGAGGAAAATCATAATAAAAATCGGGCGACGGGTATTGGGCGGCGATGCTTCTGGCCGCCTGCCGAAGGTCTCTGTATATATCCTCCATTTTTCAGATCCAGAACCTAACGTCATGAAATATCCGGGCTAACCGCCGATGGCGGACATTTCCCGGGGCAAAGTCATGGCGGTTCGCGGGGCGCAGTCGTTATATCCGGGTTTATCAAGAACCGCCTGGCGGAAGACGTGGATCAAATCTTCATCGGGCTGGCCCGATCTCAAGGGCGTTTTGATGTCACGGCTTTTGTCTGACAGCAGGCAAGGCTTCAGGTGGCCGTTCGCGGTCAATCGCAAGCGGTTGCAGGTTTTGCAGAAATGCTTGCTGACCGGGCTGATAAATCCGATTTCCCCTCTGGCCCCGGGAATCCGGAACCGCTCCGCCGTGTTACCCGGGGAAGGGTCGTCGATCGGGGTCAATTGGCCAACCTGTTTTTCCAGCCGCCTCCGGATGTCGGGTGTTAACAGCTGCCTTTTGGGGGCGGACTGATCGTCGCGATTGGGCATGTATTCGATAAACCGGACATGCAGCGGCCGGACCAGGGTTAAGGCGGCCAGATCCGGAATCTCCTCGTCGTTGATTCCTTTCATGACTACCACGTTCAGTTTAACAGGATCAAATCCGGCCTTCCCGGCCGCGGTGATTCCGTCCCAGACCCGGTCAAAGGCGTCCTGGCCGGTAATCCGGGCGAATTTGTCACGGTCCAGGGTATCCAGGCTGATGTTCAGCCTGGAAATCCCCGCTTCCCGGAGTTCGGCCAAATGCTCCCGGAGCAAAACGCCGTTGGTGGTCAGGGACAGGTCGTTGATGCCCGGCAAAGCCGCCGCCTGCCTGATAAAACGGCAGGCGTCCTGCCGGACCAGAGGCTCGCCACCGGTAACGCGGATTTTGGTAATGCCCAGGCGGGTGGCCATCCGTAAAACGGTCAGGATTTCCTCGTAAGACAGGATCTCCGCGTGGGGCAACCAGGTGGTACAGCCGCTGGGGCGGCAATAGACGCAGTTAAGGTTGCACCGGTCGGTTATGGAGACCCGCAGGTAGCTGAGATGGCGTTGATACTTATCTGTCAGGATGTCGCTTGGCAAGGCCGGCCTCATTTATTAAAGCGTTGACGGTAATCTTCTATTTCGATTATGGGTGGCCGTTCCGGCGAAAAAAATTGATGAACTTCCGGCACATGCTCGTTCTGGACCAGCACAAACTGGATCATTTCATTAAACAGTTTACGGGTTAACTGGATTCGCCCCAGTTTCTCTATGCGGTCAAAAAATGTCTGCATGATAACAAAAGCCATTTTCCCCAGATCCTTGGTCTCCTGGTTGGTATGAATGCGTTTGTCCAGGTCGACCTGGGCGATGACGTTAAGCCCCCATTTTTTGTAAATATCCAGGATCATGCTGGTCTCGACGCCATAACCGATGGGAAAGGGAATATTTTCGAAAATTTCCCGGAAGCCGGCGTATTCGCCGGACAAGGGCTGCAGGATCTGGGCCAGTTCCGGAAAAAACAGCGAAAACAGGGGCCTGATCACCAGCTCTGTGACCCGGCCGCCGCCGCTGGGAAGGGTTTTGTTCTTATCCAGGGCGATGGGGCGGTCATAAAAGGCTTTGGCGTATTTGAGGTTGTCGTTCAGGATAAGAGGACCGACCAGGGCGTAAACGAACCGGGGATGAATATTTTTGATATCGGCGTCAATATAGACGAGAATATCGCCGGTGGTAACATACAGGGCTTTCCAGAGATTTTCACCTTTGCCCCGGAAGAGCTCCAGGGAGGGCAGAATCTCGTCAGCCGTGTGGGTGGCGGCGCCGTATTCCGCGGCGATATCCAGGGTCCGGTCGGTGGAGCCGGAGTCAATCACGACGATTTCGTCGATGAGCGGATACCGCTGCATCAATTCCGATTTCATGATGACGATTTCCTTGGCAATCGTCTTTTCTTCATTAAGCGTCGGGAAGCACAGGGAAATAGTCAGGTCGCGGGCCTGTTTTGCCGCCACCAGCCGGTTCAGGTCGGCAAACTCGCTGTGATGAAAAGTGTTGGTCTCTATCCAGGCCTTAGTCATCGCACACTCCCCTGTCAATGGCCTGCACCACCCCCACGATCTGGGCGATGCCCTTGAAAATCGGATCGATTTTAATTTTATCGTGCTGCGGCGTCTGAGACATGACCCCGTTGGTGATGCCCAGAGTGACGGCGGGAATGCCGTGTGATAAAAACACGGACAATTCCGATTCGCTGGGAACGCTGACCGGCTCCAGCTTTAATTTTTTCATTATGCCGACAGCGGCCTTGACCAGGGGGTGGCTGAATTTCAGCCGGGAAGGGTATTGTTCGCTGAGGGTCCTCATCTTCAAGTTGACCTGGTACTCATGGCTGACGCCGTCCACGATATCCTTGATTTCGGCGCCGACCGATTTGACCAGTTCCACGGAATCACTCTGGATTTCAAAACCCAGGGTGGCGTCATAAGCGTTGACGCCATGCTTGTAGCCGCCGAATATGCGGCCGATGACCACCCTGGTGCGCGGTTTCTGGGGAATCCGCATTTCCATGATCTGGTTGATGATTTCATTTAAAACCAGGATGGCGTTCGGTCTAAACCAGCGCTTGTTGTTTAATCCTTTGGGAATGTTGCAGCTTATCTCGCATCGGCGCAGACCCTCGGAAAAGTAGCTGAGCCGGCCCAGTTCGCAGCCTTCCAGGGAAAGAGCGCCCCGGATGGGGGTTTTCCAGTGTCTGACCAGGGAGTTGATGCCTTCCAGGTTCCCTCCGCCAATGGAGCGGACCACCCCGGCCAGGACAATGTCGGACTCGAAGGTCAGCCCCAGGGCGGTGAAAATATCAGGCAGGGAAGCCAGGACGCCGACGCCGGTGGAATTGTCGGTAATGCCCGGGCCGTAAACCAGGTTATGGGTGACGGTATAGTTGTGCTCAATCTCCTTGTCAATCACCGTGTCCAGATGGGCTACCAGGAAAATCGGGGGCTTGTCCGGGTCGGTGCCGGGAATGACGCCGACCGGGTTGCCGATACTGTCGGTGGTGCAGCGTTCCAGCCCGGCCCCGGAAAATCTTTCCAGCAGCAGGGCCGCCCGTTGCTGTTCTTCAAAAGTGGGCGCCGGGACCTGGCCGAGCAGAATAATATTGGTCAGAATGGTATCTTTCAGGGATTTGATTGTTTCGACAAAAAGTGGTACTTTATTGAGTTGCTCGTTCATCATGGCTGTCCGCTTATGCTTAGCAGTCGGTGGATGTAGATGGCATTCCAACTATAATGCACCATCAGGGCTGGTTAGTCAATGGTTAAACATCTCGGGCGGCCTCCCTTGGGGTGGCTCTGGCCGGGTCTTGAGAGAAGGAAGGGTGAAAAAGATGCGTGAAGCTGTGGCCTGCGGCCGGGAAACTGCCCGGCTGGCGGCGGAAATGATCTCCGGAGGGGTTGACCGGGGCATGGTTGTCATGCGGCACGCCGCCCGGGATTATGATCCGGACAACCTGTTAAACGAACCTTTCATGTGCCTGACCGAGGAGGGACGGCGGCACTCCTTTGACTGGGGCCGGCAGTTTCCCGCCACCACCGGCCTGAATCTTTTTTCCAGTCACATCGGCCGCTGCATTGAAACCGCTTACCTGGTTGACAAGGGATACCTGGCCGCCGGGGGGCAGACCCGCGGCAATTTAATCGAAAAAACCCTTTCTCCCTTTTATGTCGCGGACGCGCAGCGGTTGTTCCGGGAATATCTGCCCCGGCCGGATTTTTTTTCAGCCTGGTTTAATGAAGAAATTCCCGGCAGTGTCATTATGCCGCCCGGGCAGATCGTCTGCGCCAAGCAGGCCTTCTGGCGTCAGCGGATCATGGCGGGCAGTCACAGCCATAAGGGCTGGGATGTCTGCGTCACCCATGACTGGAATCTTTACCTGATCCGTCACGTCATTTGCGGAATCCCGATTGAGGAGCAGGAAAAAGTTGATTACCTGGGTGGGGTGGTGATTTATGCTGATGAGGGCCGTTGCTACCTGGCCGCGCCCGGCCAAGCGCCGGTGAGACTGGATTAACCGGCGTCCTGAGGGTGACCGTCCGTAATTTTTTTGGGAAATATTCGGACCAGGCCCCGGGTGAGTGAATAATTCGTGAAGAACATGGAACCGGTTACGATTGATTTTACCACCTGCGGGGAATCCGTGCCCGAGGCCCTGGAAAAGATCGGCGCCGCCGCCGTTTTGCAAAAGCAAAAGCAGGTTCTGATCAAGCCCAATCTGGTCACGGACGCTCCTCATCCCATAACCACCGACACCGATTTATGCCGGGCGGTAATTGAATACGTGCGTTCGGTTTCTGCC
>JAWOCW010000123.1:0-4755 GCA_046483615.1 Desulfosudaceae bacterium | reverse complement strand
GATCACCGGCACGCCCGAAGCCTGGGCTTCCACCACCACATTGCCCATGGTATCCACGGTGGAGGGGAACAGGAAGATATCGCTGGAAGCATAGGCCTGGGCCAGGGAAGCGCCGCTCAGGTACCCGGTAAAAATCACCGGCAGGTCGATCAGCTCGGCCCGCATTTCTTCCAGGTAGGGACCTTCACCGACAACTATAAGGGCCACGTCGTTTCTGACCGGCCGGATTTTTCGCATCACCGAAGCCAGCACCTGCAGATTTTTTTCCCGGGAGATCCGGCCCACGTACAATAACTTTAAATCGGAATTGTTTACCGGATAATTTCGGGACAAATAACCGTTACGCTTGTCGGGGTGAAAGTCAATGGTGTTCACTCCCCACTGGTGAACGATGATCTTTTCTTCGGGCACACCTTTGGCGATCAGCTCCCGGGCGGTCATGGCCGAAGGCACGTAAATGGTTTCCATGCGGCCGTAATACCAGACAATGAATTTCCAGAACATGTCTTCCATGGCGGTATCCCCGGTCAAAGAGCGCACGGTCTGCGGTAGGGAAGTATGATAGGTACCGCGGAAGGGCAGGTTTAAGAAATTTGAAATCAGCAGAGCGGTCAGCCCCATGGTCCCGGGGGTTTCGGCGTGTATATGGGTAAACTGCTTCCGGTAGCAGAAGGCCAGGATTTTCAGGATGGGCGGGTAAAACACCTTGAGCTCGGGATATTCCGGCAGATCAAAAGTGCCGATAGGCTTAAAATCAGCCACTTTGGTTTCACTCCGGGATTCGGGATCGCAGAATAGCAGGGTCAGGTCCTTGTCGGTCAGCCGGGCGGCGGCCACTTGGCACTGAATGACCTTGGCCACCCCGTTTATTTCGGTATAGGTGTCGGTAAACATGGCGATATGCCGCTTCGGGCATCCCAAATCCGCGGGATCTCCACCGGCCCGTCGGAAACATTTTTCGGCAAAGGCGCGGTCCCTGGCAAACACCGAGTAGGCGATAAAATAGGGAGCCAGCAGCATGTAAAGAGAAGCCGAAGAACCGATGGTGGTAAACAGGTAGAACAGGTCGGCCCGGGTCAGCCGACCCAGCAGGTCGTCGGCGAACTGACGCATGATCTCTTCGGACAGGGTGTTGACGAATTGCAGCCAGATTTCGTCCCGGTTTGCAAAAAAGTCACGGCAGTTATCGGCCCGCTGATTGAGATCCGGATTGGCGAACAATGCGCTTTTGGCGCTTTCCAGGAATTGATTGGATGCCGAGGAACCGGTGATATCAAAGGATGCGCTGCGATCGGGCTTTTCCACCGGAATGCCGCCCTCCCCGGTCAACCGATCCGGCGGAAAAAGGACTTCATTGAGAAAACGGATCAGATCGGGGTCTTTGATCCAGCGGCTGACATGAAAGGTTTCATTGTAAAACTGGTACATGATGCTGTAGATATTGTGGGCCAGGGTCTCCGGGGTGGAATTGTGGGTTCGCACTGAGGTCCGCCCCTGCTCCACTTTCTCCAGAAACGATTCCACTGAATCGGCCCCTTCTACTTCGGTGTGGGAACAGCCCATGTACAAAGAAGAATGATCGTCCGATCCGCTGATCAGGTGTTTTTCCCAGGGACGGTCGCCAACCGGGGCAAGGTCGTTCCGGTCGGCCAGTTCCTCGATCTTCTCCTGTGTCAGATCGCCAATGATCCGGCGGATAATGGTATTCTGCAACTGATCCCGGGCGCCGTTTAATTCAAAATGGGTAAACAGCAACAGCATCCGCTCCCAATGTGACAACTGCAGCAGGCCGTTGACACTGTACATGGGATGGGCCACGGCGTGAACAATGGACTGCTCGAGCAGCCAGGGAACCAGCTCGAATATGTTCTGCCGGACGCGGCTGATCTCCTGGTGTTGCTGCTCGCTGATATCGTATACCAGCACGTGCAGCTTGCAGTTGTCTTCGGGGAAATAGGTGGTCACCTCTTCGCTGATAAAGGTGTCGGCCAGATGGGCGATCTCCAGGCAGCCGCTGATGGTATTGTGATCGGTAATGGTGATCAGATCCATTCCGCGCCGTTGCAGTGTCTGGTACAGATACAGCGGCTCGGTGTAACTTTCGGCACACCCGATCTTCTTCAAAATCCAGGAAGACGGCCGGCGGGAATACCGGGAATGAACATGCAGGTCAGCTTTCATGGATGTTTTGTTCATGGTATTTATCCCTTGTTGATTGTCAAAAACATTTTTCCGCCGGTCGGCAGTGCCTTTTCCCGGCCGTTGAGCCATTGGCGATAGTCAAAAAACCGCTCAAAACCGGCCAGGTGCCGTTCAAGGTCGGGACGCAGGGGAAGATCCAGGTCGTCCGGATGAATGGCCACCCGTACCGGCCCTCCGGGCAGAACCAGGTTGACCCGGTTGATCATCCGCAGCGAAAGCACCCGGGCCGGGGTATCGGCCATGTAGCCGGTGACCGGCATCAGATGAAATCGACCGGAACGGGCGTCATGGACGCCGGCCTGGGTTTCATACAGGCCGAAGGGCAGTTTCCGGCCGTTTTGGCGCGGCCCTTTGCCCATGGCCCAGGCCGGAGGAACGTACAGGAGAGGCGCCCTCAGCCCGGATGTTTCAAACCAGTGGTAACAATTGTAAATCAGATCAAAGACCGCCGCCGCGGACAGGGACAGGTGCTCGGCTTCATTGCGGGAAATAAACTTGCCGTGCAAACGGTGTCCGGTTGTGGTCATGCGGCGCACCAGATGACACCAGCCGTGACCGGCCAGTTCAATGCCCGAGGACTGCCAGGACCGCAGCCGGTTCAGGTCGTTCCGGCACCAGTTCCGGCCGGGTACCACCAGCAGCGTCAGCCGGCTGACCGATCGCTGCCGGAGAAAGAAGAGGATTTGCTCCACCCGGGACAGGTTGTGCGGCATGACATCATGAATCGAAACCAGAGCGGTCCTGGGTTGCTTCCAGCCGTGTTTCCCGGTCATGTTGTTCTGTCTCCCCGGTCCGATCCGTTGCTCCGGATATTTTATGAAATTTTTCGATACAGCTTAATCCTGAACGCTTCTGCTTTGTTGCCGAACGATTGCGGTCGATTTACTTCAGCTTCGCGTCCTGCACTTTGCAGATACTCCCGAATCAACGCGTGAAATATCCGGGTTGGGCGGTTCATACCCGAACTGCTGAAAAACATCGGCGAATCTGCTGAAGATTTCCTCCCCGGTCAGACCATAGGCGGCCATATCATAATGATGCCCGCTCTGATAGGTCTTCTGAATTTGATTCCGGCGGCGCAGGTTATATTCCACGTCCGGCATCATGGCATAGTCGAACCGGTCGTAAATGGTGGAAACCACTCCGTACAGGTCGTGCTGCAGGCCTTCCATGCGGACCGTCAGACGTCTTTCCCGGGGCAGTTCCGGAAGGGCTTCGATCACATGAGTGTATGCATAGCGCTGCACCTCGATCATCCGGTCACGATAATCATCTCCTTCCACATTGTTATCAAACACGGCCGCCCCTTCCATCATGGAACTGAGGTGCGAAGGCACAGCCCTGCGGGGATCACGAACCGTTCCGATGATGCGGCAGTCGGGAAAGACACGGTTCAGGGCTCGAATCATGGGGCTAAAAGAAACATTTTTGGACAAGAGTACCCGGTCGGTGCCCCGAACATACAGATGACGCTGAAGGCAGGACTTGTAAAAGGCCAGAATACGGTCCTGCTCGGCCTGCGGTGTCTGGTCGTCGAAAAAAGCCAGGTGCCCCAGTTCGTCAAAAAAAGGAAAAGGAAGAATCAGCAGAAAACAAGCGTAAATGGGCGTCAGGACAAAGTAATCCTCTTCGGCGTCCGACAGGGAAATAACATGGATGTCATCCAGGCTGCCGAACAGGCGGCGCTCCAGCCAGGCGATGGCTTTTTGCAGGGGCGCGCCGATCACCCGGTCCAGCCGGGCCAGGCCGAGGATTATTTTTCTTTCGGTAATGGACGGGGCGAAAATCAATTCCCACAGGGTAAAACAGGTGAACAGTTCTTTATCGGCAAACAGGAGCCGGTGCAGAAAGGTGGTGCCGCTGCGGGGAACCCCGACGACAAACAGGGGTTGGCGCACCTTGATCTTTCTGTACCCGGAGAACACCAGTTCATCGATGATAAAGCCCAGCCAGTGAAGGGTCTGAATCACCAGCAGCAGCAGGAGAAATCCGGTCATTATGGCCAGACGCTTCGGAGTCCTTCGGGCCGGAGAACGCCGGCCGGCCAGAAAGGTTCGGCCCAGCAGACGAAACCAGGTTTTGTAACTGATCCATATATTTTGCAGCAGCATACGCAGTGACATGACCGAAGCCTGTTGTCCTCTCAGTCCGATGGTTTTTATTCATGTGTACCCCACGTTTATTAATGAAAAATGCGGTTTGTGTTAGGAGCCGATTATGATTTACCGTTCACCTAACCCGAATATTTCATGAAATTTTTCGAAAAAACTTTTTTATTGTATTATTTAAATAATTTATATTGCATTTAGCAGTCATTCCAAAAATACAAATTGTCATTTTGGATTTGCGGAATAAGGACAATTTTATATCAAAAAATTTCACCCTGCGGGCGAGTCACCTTGAGCGCAACTGCGGCGTTGGCCGATATTCGCGGTAGATTACTACAGCTTCATATCGGCCGCCTTGCAGTTGCGCCCAAATCGACTCGTGAAATATCCGGGTTTGTCTCGTATTTTTACTAAAAAAAGGGAAGCCGTACCGGCTTCCCTTTTT
>JAWOCW010000019.1:0-6204 GCA_046483615.1 Desulfosudaceae bacterium | reverse complement strand
ACTATAAGTACGCTGCATTCTTCGTGATTGCGCAAGCCTTGATCTTGAACTTTTTACAAAGCCGTCTGATAACGACTTTTTACGAGTACATCATTTTTGACGCTTTCGTAAAAAATCGATATTTACCATATTTCGTCACCCCGGCGGAAGCCGGGGTCCAGTAAAATCAAATGGTTCTGGATTCCGGCGTTCGCCGGAATGACGAGGTAGGGACTTTTTACGAGACCATCATTTTTGACGGTTTTTGGAAAATATTACCGGCCGGGGACGAATACTGCTTAAAACAGGCCCGGTCTTGCTTTTCTTGTTGAAATACTGTATAATTTTCAAGCTTAATAAAATTTTACGGAAAACAGGATGCCATTAAACAAGAAAAAAACAATAACTATTGTCATCGCCGGTAATTCCTGCGGACCACTGCGGCGGATTACGGTTCCAGTCAGGGCCCTGGCCCTGGCCGGGCTGGCCCTCGCCGTCTGCCTCGCGGTGGTGACCTACGTCGCCTGCGACTATGGTTTTTTGAAAAAACAGTCCCGGCAAGCCCGGGTATTGCATGACCGCCTGGCCAGTAACCGGGTCCAATTGTCTGAACAAAGACAGCAGATATCCTCGCTGGCCGAAGAGATCAACCAGGTCAAGGCCAAATTATCCGGATTGAACGAATTTGAACAAAAGATCCGGGTTATTGCCAATCTTACCACCGGTTCCGAGACGAATAACCTGTTCGGCATCGGCGGTATTCCACCGGAGACAATCGAGGCTGATCCGGCCATGGAGCGGCCCAATTCGATGTTGCGCGAAATGCACAGCCAGCTGAATCTGCTGGACTCCGCCTTTGTCAGCCAGGAAGAGAGCTTCCGGGATCTGCTGACTTATCTCAAAGATAAGCGGCACCTGCTGGCCTCAACCCCGGCTATCCGGCCTGTTAACGGCGGTTGGATTACTTCCCGGTTCGCTTATCGAAAATCACCGTTTACCGGCCGGCGGGAATTTCATCATGGCCTGGATATCGCCGCCCGCTCTAAAACCCCGGTAATGGCCCCGGCCGACGGCACGGTTATTCACAGTGGTCCCAAGGGCTCCCTGGGCAAGGCCATTTTTATTGATCATGGATATGGCCTGGTTACCCGGTACGCGCATCTTTCCGAATGTTTGAAAAAGAAAGGTGAAACTGTCTCGCGGGAGGATCATATCGGCCTGGTCGGCAATACCGGTCTTTCCACCGGGCCTCATCTGCATTACGAAGTGCGGGTGAATGGAGTGCCGGTGGATCCCCAGAAATATATTCTGAATTAACTCGGGTTAAAGTCCCCTGCCGGTGTCAAGCCGTCTTTTAACAAACTTCCGGCCCATCAATTTTTTTGCGGGTAATAAGCCAGCCGGTTGCAGGAATAATTGTTTCTTGCGTCAAGCCGGCTTATTTGATTTATAACAGGTAAAGGCCCGGCGCGGTCGAGCCGTCAGACGAGCCGTCAGAGCCATAAATGACTGCCGCCGGCCATCGCTTGGTAATATCATAAAGCCGAAATAATTCGGGGAAAGAAGAATATGCAGTTCAGCGAAGCCATTGAAACTTTTTCGACCAGGGTGTTTAACGGCGTCAGCACTTTTCTGGTTTCTTTGTTTGGCAGTCAAAACGAGCGGGAATTGAAAAAGATCCAACCCCTGGTGGATGCCATCAATGATCTGGAGCCGGAAATGCAGGCCATGAGCGACGAGGACCTGCAGGACCAGACGCGGCGTTTCCGGGAACGCCACCAGGCCGGTGAAAGTCTTGATGACCTGCTTCCGGAGGCCTTTGCCACCGTCCGGGAAGCTTCGGTCCGAATCTTGAATATGCGCCATTTCGATGTCCAGTTAATCGGCGGGGTGGTCCTCCACCAGGGACGGATCGCCGAAATGAAAACCGGAGAAGGTAAAACCCTGGCGGCCACCCTGCCGGTCTACCTCAATGCCATTTCCGGCCGGGGAGTTCACGTGGTGACCGTTAATGATTACCTGGCCAGCCGCGACGCGGAATGGATGGGCCAGATTTATAAATTTCTCGGCATGAGCGTCGGTGTTATCACCAACAGCATTGACGAGGAGGAACGGATCGCGGCTTACCAGGCGGATATTACCTACGGCACCAACAATGAGTTCGGGTTCGACTACCTGCGGGACAACATGAAGTTTTACCGGGAATCGCTGGTGCAGCGGGAACTTAATTTCGCCATCGTGGACGAAGTGGACAGTATTCTGATTGACGAGTCGCGGACACCGCTGATCATATCCGGTCCGGCGGAAAAATCCACCAGCCTCTATTATGAAGCCAATAATATTATTCCCGCCCTGAAAGCGGAAGAAGATTATTCGGTTGATGAAAAAATGCGCAGTGCCACCCTGACTGAAAGCGGGGTGGCTAAAGCGGAAAAATACTTGCAGGTTGAGAATTTGTACGGTCCCGAGAATATAGAGCTGCTGCATCATGTCAACCAGGCCCTCAAGGCGCATACCCTGTTTAAAAGAGACGTGGATTATATCGTTACCGATGAACAGGAAGTTGTTATCGTGGACGAGTTTACCGGGCGGTTGATGCCCGGGCGGCGGTTCAGCGAGGGGCTTCACCAGGCCCTGGAAGCCAAGGAGAATGTCAAGATCGCCAATGAGAACCAGACCCTGGCCACGATCACCTTTCAGAATTATTTCCGGATGTATAACAAGCTGGCCGGCATGACCGGCACCGCCGACACCGAGGCGGCGGAATTTAAAAACATATACAATCTGGAGGTGGCGGTCATACCGACCAATGAACCCATGATCCGCCAGGACTTCGCGGACGTAATTTATAAAACCAAAAAGGAAAAGTACGACGCCGTCATCGAAGAGATCCGGGAGCTGCATCAAAAGGGGCAGCCGGTTCTGGTCGGCACCGTTTCCATCGACGTGTCGGAGCTCCTCAGTAAAAAGTTGAAAAAAGAGGGTATTCCTCATGCCGTTCTGAACGCCAAACGTCATCGGCAGGAGGCGGAAATCATCTCCCAGGCCGGGCAGAAGGGAGTGGTCACCATTTCCACCAACATGGCCGGCCGGGGGACCGATATTGTTCTGGGCGAGGGCGTTCCGGAAGTGGGCGGCCTGCATATTCTGGGTACCGAGAGGCACGAGAGCCGCCGCATCGACAATCAGCTGCGGGGCCGGTCCGGTCGCCAGGGCGATCCCGGCAGTTCCCGTTTTTACATGGCCCTGGAGGACGATCTTCTGCGCATATTCGGCGGAGAGCGCATGACCAGCATCATGAACACTCTGGGCATGGGGGAAGGCGAGCCCATTGAGCACGGCATGATCAGCCGGGCCATTGAGAACGCCCAGAAAAAAGTGGAAGGTCATAATTTTGATATTCGTAAACGCCTGCTGGAATATGACGATGTCATGAATGATCAGCGGGAGGTGATTTACGAGCATCGCCGGAAAGCCCTTAACAAGGACGACCTGAAAGAATACATCCTGGGCATGATTGAAGAAAAAGCCGCCGAAATCGCCGGGATGTTCGCTGAAAACAAGCTTCCGGCCGAAGAATGGGATCTGGACGGGTTGCAGGAGGCCGTGTTCAAGCAGTTCAACACGCGGCTGACGCTGAACGACCAGGTCCTGGAGGGGCTTGATTCCGGGGGGCTGGCCAACCTGATCTATGATGAATGTACCGCGGTCTACGAAGAGAAGGAGCGCCAGATCGGCAGCACCGATATGCGGGAGCTGGAGCGGGTCTTTCTGATTCAGACGGTGGACGCCCTGTGGAAAGACCACCTCTTGTCCATGGACCATTTAAAAGAAGGAATCGGCCTGCGGGGCTACGCCCAGCAGGATCCCCTGAGAGTTTACAAAAGGGAAGCTTTTGCCATGTTCGAAGAGATGGTGGGGCGCATCAAGGAAGAGACCCTCGGCATCCTGTTCCGGATTCAGATCCAAAGAAACGAAAAGCTGGATGAGTTGATGCAGCCGGAAGAACAGTCCTTTACTCTGTCCCACGGGGAGCCCGATGAGCAGCAGAAACAACCGGTCAAGCGCCAGGGCGAAAAGATCGGCCGCAATGATCCCTGCCCCTGTGGCAGCGGCAAAAAATACAAGAAATGCTGTGGCGCCTGAGCGGGTTAAAGCGGCCTGCCCCCCTTTGATAAAAATATATAAATTCAGTATATTATATATAAGAAGAGCGGGCCGGCCGCCATCTCCTCCTTTTTTCCCTCTTGATTTTTCTGCCTGAAACGGTTATTATTAACATAACAACCGTTCATAATGGCCTGAAGTTCACAAGGGTCTGATTAAGATGTTCATCGATATTAATTACCGCCAGTCATGTTTTTTACCCCGCTGTCATGATATTTAATCGGAGGATATTGATATGACGGGCCGTGATGTCGAGATATTACCTGAAATTATTCAAAAAACCGGGCAAAAGGTAACGCCGCCCGCTTTTTACAAAGTAATTCTGCATAATGATGATTACACCACCATGGAGTTTGTGGTGGAAGTTCTGCGGCGGGTCTTTCGGAAATCAATGGGTGACGCCACCATGATCATGCTCAACGTGCATAAAACCGGCATTGGTGTCTGCGGGGTTTTTACCCGTGAAATCGCGGAAACCAAAGTGGACATGGTGCACAGTCTGGCCCGTGAGCGCGGCTTTCCCTTAAAATGCTCGATGGAAAAGGAATAGCGCTATGATAAGCAAGGAACTCAGTGCGACTCTGGGTTTCGCGGTAAGCGAAGCCAAAAAATATCGGCACGAATTTGTCTGCCTGGAGCATGTCCTGTACGCCATTCTCCATGACAACTCCGGAGTCGAAATTATCAACGGCTGCGGCGGCAACGTGGAAACCCTGAAAACAGCCCTTGAAAATTTTTTCCAATATAAAATTCAGAGTGTTCCGGAAAATGATGAATATGTCCTGCAGCAGACCATAGGTTTTCAGCGGGTCATTCAGCGGGCGGTTAATCATGCCCGTTCGGCGGAAAAGGAAAAGGTGGCCGTGGGCGACATCCTGGCCGCTCTTTTTGAGGAGAACTCTTCCCACGCCGTGTATTTTCTGGAAATGGAAGGAATTACCCGGCTGGAGGTGCTCAAGTACATCTCTCACGCCGCGGATACCATGATCCAGCCTGAAGAGGAAAGCGAGGACGCTGACCGGCCGGGCGATATGGGGCGGCGACGGCGCAAGGTCGATCCGCTGGAGGCTTTTACCGTGGAGCTGGTGCAACGGGCGGCCGATGGTAAAATCGACCCTTTTATAGGCCGCGAGACTGAAATGCGGCGCACCATCCAGGTATTGTGCCGCCGGCGCAAAAATAACCCCGTCTTTGTGGGTGATCCCGGCGTCGGCAAAACAGCCGTGGCCGAGGGGCTGGCCCAGGCCATCCACCAAGGCACCGTTCCGGAGCTGCTGGCGGACGTGCGCATCTATTCCCTGGACATGGGCTCCCTTCTGGCCGGCACCAAGTTCAGGGGGGATTTTGAACAGCGTCTTAAAAAAGTCCTTTTGGCCCTGCAAAAGAAAAAGGATGCCGTGCTGTTTATTGATGAGATTCATACCGTCATCGGGGCCGGTGCCACCAGCAGCGGTTCCATGGACGCTTCCAATATTCTCAAGCCGGCCTTGTCCAACGGAGAGTTGCGCTGCATCGGTTCGACTACTTACGAGGAATACAACAATCATTTTGAAAAAGACCGGGCCATGTCGCGGCGGTTTGAGAAAATCGAGATTTCGGAACCATCCAATGATGAAGCATTAAAGATTTTAAGGGGTTTGAAAAGCCGCTACGAAGATCACCATGGCATTGCCTTTACTGATGCTGCCTTGAAAAGCGCCGTGGAATTATCCTCGCGCTATTTGAACGATCGCTTCCTGCCGGACAAGGCCATTGACGTTATTGATGAAAGCGGCGCCGCCATTCGGCTGGCCGGCGGGTCCAATCGCAAACGGATCAACCCCGCCGACATCGAGAAAATCGTGGCGGCCATGGCTAAGATACCGGCCCAGCGGGTTACTAAAAATGACAAGGAGAAGCTGGCTGTTCTGGAAAAGAGCCTGCGGGAAGTGGTTTTCGGCCAGGACGAGGCCATCCGCTTTCTGGCCGGTTCCATTAAGCGCAGCCGGGCCGGTCTGGCCAAGCCGGACAAACCCATCGGATCATTTCTGTTTACCGGTCCCACCGGCGTGGGCAAGA
>JAWOCW010000331.1:0-3421 GCA_046483615.1 Desulfosudaceae bacterium | reverse complement strand
GCTTCGCCCCGGACTGAACAAATAATGTCCTGAAGCCCGTTCCGGTTGAGATCAGCCGCGGCTATCGACCGTACCTCGGCCTTGAACGGCAGCTCGACGGGCTTAAAAAAGTCGGCGTTGTCCTGTTGATACCAGATGGATACGCCTCCCGGCTTAGATGAGCCTCCAGCCAGATCAAGTTGACCGTCGTTGTTAAAATCCGAGGTTACCAGACTGCGAAATTCGCCTGACGAAATCGGGCTGCCGGTATTAAGGAGGACCCCCGGCTGCTTTATGTTCTGATCGGCGGCACAGCCCGAGAAAACGCTCAGTACAATTACTCCCAGCAAAAGTACCGCAGTCCAGCCATTTTTGCCATTTAGAATTTGTTTCGCGAAAACGGTCTTCATTTATACCTACCTCTTATCCCAGGTCAGTGATTGCCTGGTTGACAATTTCGGCATCAATTAATTGACTTTTATTCATCATTCCCATTAGAAAACACCGGTCACAGAGGTTGTTGACGCGAAGCGGGATGCCTTGGGAATAATTATAAATCAACGACAAGGCCTCTTCGGTGAACATCTCTTTTTCGGACCCGGCCCGCCGGGTACGGAAGAAAATATATTTTACCGTGTTTTCCGAGTCCAGGGGAGGAATATGATATCTCATGCTGATTCTTTCTTTCAGCGGTTGAACGGACTCTATTTTGGATAACAGCGGGGGTTGCCCCACCATAATCAGAGTCAGCAGAAACCGGTTTTTATATTGCAGGTTCAGCAGCATGCGCAGTTCTTCCATGACGTCTCTGCTGCTGATGGCATGGGCCTCATCAACAATCAGCACCGCCTTTTCCCCCTGCTCGGCATCGGCTTCCAGCTTCTTCCGGAGCTGATCAATAAGCATCGATTTGGAATTGGTTTTGACGTTGATGCCGAATTCCAGAAGAACGGCGCGAATAAAATCAACGGGAGACAGGGCCGGGTTGGTAAGCACGCGGATACCGGTTTTACCCTGCGGCAGATTGCCGGCCAGATTTTTTGTCACAGTGGATTTGCCGCTGCCGACTTCGCCGGTCAGCATGGCCACGCCCTGGCGATAATTGATAACATAAAGCAGGCGATTGAGCGCTTCTTCATGTTGAGGGGATTCAAAAAACAGGTATTCGCTGGGTATGTTGACAAACGGTGATTCATTGAATCCCCAGTAATCCAGATACATCCGGCCTCCTGTCACCGCTTCCGCTTTTTGTTCGATATCTCCGCTTCATTTCTAAAGGGCCTTTTTTTGCCTTCAGACTGTTGCTTCCACATTCTCTTCGGGAAGGACGGAGTCCGTGATAAATAAAAGAGGGTTTTCTTTTAGGGAAACGATTCGTTCCGACAGAACCGGTCTCCCTTGAGAGTCACGGACAATTTGTAACGTCGGACGCAACGGCGAGTCGGGATGGGTCTCCATCACCCGGCCGAGGGCGCCCGAGTTGAGCCGCACATAACTATATAACGGAAAAATCGAAAAAATGTTCAGCAGCGCTTTCAAATGCTCTTTCTGGAACTTGTGCTTGCCCGAGCGAATAATTTCCTTGATCGCCGAGAAGTGCAGGAACCGGTCCCGTTGCGGGCGGGAATGGATTAATGCTTCATAAATGTCAACCAGCCCGATGATCCGGGCATAAGGATGAATCTCCTCGCCCTCCAGCCCGGACGGATATCCGGAGCCGTCAATGCGTTCATATACCTGCAGCGCGATTTCCGCCAGATAAATATATTTTTCATCCAACCCCGCCAGAATGTCATAACTGAATTTCGGTCGCTGCCGCAAGTGCTCCAGTTCCTGGAAAGTAAGTTCCCCGGATTTGTAAAAGACCTCGTCCGAAATGTAGGCCGTGCCCAGGTCATGGAGCAAGGCCGCGGCTCCCAGTTCCGTCAATTGCTGCCTGTCAAGGCCCAGGCTTTTTCCCAGCTTTATGGAAAAAATGGCGACGTTAACGGAATGGTTGGGAATCGGCTCGGTTTTGTAGTCTTTGTTTAAGGCCCATATATAAAGAAAGTCGATGGAGCCGGAGTGGTCGATCATCTCTTGAACAAGCTTCAAGCCGGGATCCGGCGAGAAAGTTTTTTTCTGCTTTACAGCTTTGTAAACCTCGTTGATATAGGCCAGAGATTTTTCGTATAAGCGCTGCCTGTCCTGCTCGCCTTCCGTGTTTTCTCTTATGGGGCCCATCCGGCTTAAATTTAATCCTTCCCGGTCAGCAGACGGTTCGGAAGGAAGTCCCTTCCCTTTCCGGCGGTTGTTTTCAGCCGCGAGTTTTGACATGCTTAGCTTGGAGTTATTCATAGGTATAGCCGGTTTATTGTTTGCCGCCGTTATAGTTTTCAGCACTTGTCATATTCTCACAATAATTCTCATATATTATATCACTATTTTCCCATATTGCAAGTTCTGTTGCCGGTTTACGGGAATTTATGTTTTACCTGAGGTGGGAAGAGCCTTAAAAATTATCCATAAAACCGGTTACGCGGATTTACGACTGTCCCGGGAGACTCAATCGTCCGCATCCGGCCTGGGGCCATCATCCGGGTTTTGCTGGGTGGCCGGGAATCGGCTGTGCCGTTCCAGGACCGTTATAAAAAGCACCAGCAGGACCGCCTGCAGCATCAGCAGAGCTGCTTCCAGGGAATCAAGGTGCCTCAGAATAACGGCGCTGATGCCCAGAGATCCGTTCAGAAGAAAAATAAAAAGCACGCTTTTCCGGTGGCTGCCGACAACCTGGGCCAGCCGGTGGTGGAGGTGATCATGGCCGACATATTCCAGCCATTGTTTAATGCTGGCTACTTTTCCGGTAAGAACGCGGTCTATCGTGATATGAATCATGTCAAAGATGATCACCCAGAAGATCAGAAGGGGGGAAGCCAGGGAAACGAGCGGATCATGGCTGGACCAGTCGCTGTAAACCGCAATGCAGGCAAGAACAAAGCCGATCACGGTGCTGCCGGCGTCTCCGAGAAATACGGAAGCCTTTCCTTTACCGCGCAGGTTATAGGGGAGAAACCCCAGACAACTCCCCATTATTGCGATAGATATCCAGCCAATAAAGGCCTGATCGGTTTGAAAAGCGACCAGGCCCAGGAAAAAGGCGATCATGGCGCCCAGACCGGCGGCCAGCCCATTCATGCCGTCAAAAAAGTTCATGGCGTTGGTGATCCCGATAATCCAGAGAAAGGTCAGGGCCAGATTGGCAACCTGCGCTGTCATTCCCAGTTGCAGGGGGACTACCCGCAGAACCACTCCTTGCTGGACCACCACAATTACCGCTGTTACCTGGGCCATTAATTTAAGTTTGGCCGAAACTTCATGAATATCGTCCAGGAGGCCGACCATAAAAATCAGCAGGGTGGCGTATAAAATGGAACATACGGCGGGGTTGAAGATCCCGTTGTAA
>JAWOCW010000310.1:0-5401 GCA_046483615.1 Desulfosudaceae bacterium | reverse complement strand
GGCTATCGCCAGCAGCAGCGTCATGAACAAGGCTGCCCCGCCTATTTTTTTAAAAACTGACTTAAAGATATGTAGCATCCCAGCCATCCGGCTATCATACTGCCGGTAATTATCGCCAAAGAGGCCGACAGCGGCAGGAAACGAATTTTAAAAGAATGGGCAATCATGTTCAGGTCAACCCCGGAGGCAATCAGTAAAAAGGCCAGGTACAGCACGCCCAGGCCGATAATACCCCCGGCGGCTCCCTGGATGAGGCCTTCCAGGTAAAAAGGGGTCTTGATAAACCGATCAGTGGCGCCCACCAGCCGCATGATGTTGATCTCCTCGCTCCGGGAAAAAAACAACAGACGAGTGGTATTGGCGACGATAAAGACCGCGGCCATAAAGAAAATGGTACACATTAAAATTACCGTCAGCCGGAACAGGTTCAAGAGGCCGGTAAACCGTTTCAGCCAGTGCTGGCCGTATTCCACATCGGCTACCAGGTGGCTGGACTCGATATGAATGGCCAGCATTTCAATCGCTTTCCAGTTTCTTTTTTCCGGTGCCACCCAGACTTCCAGGGTGTCCGGAAGTGGGTTCTCAATGAGATTGTCCAGCAGGGACTGCTGTTCCGGTAATTCTTCTTTGAGGCGCCGCAAGCCATCTTCTTTGGGAATAAACCTGATATTGGTGATCCCTTTGAGCTGTTGGATCTCTTCTTTTAAAATATCAATCTGGTCTTTTTGAAGATCGTCTTCAACATAAACAATAATCCTGATACCTTTTTCCCAGAAAGCCAGAAGCTGATTGGCATTGGTCAGAAACAGCGCGAAGGTGCTGACAATCAGAACGGACAGAGTAATGGTGATAACCGTGATAATATTCAGGAAACGGTTGCTTTTTATGTCCGAGACGGCTCGTTTCAGGTAAATGCTGGTCATGGGCCTTACTCCGGCGTTTCCCGTGAAAAAGTACGGCTGAGGTTGACGCGCCTGGCTTCAATGCTGTGGATCAGGTTTTTGTTGTGGGTAGCCACAATAACGGTTGTGCCGCGGTCGTGAAAGCCCTTGAGAAGCGACATGACATCATCGGCCGACTCATCATCAAGGCTGCCGGTCGGCTCGTCCGCGAGGATAATTTTCGGATCTCCGACAACAGCCCGGGCAATGGTTATCTTTTGCTGCTCACCACCGGAAAGAGCCGGGGGATAGGAATTAAGACGGTCCTCCATACCCACCGTCCGCAGAACACTTTTTACTTTTTTGACGATAAAACCGCGTTTGTGGCCGGCGGCTTCCATTACCAGGGCGATATTGTCAAAGACGGTTTTGGTCGGGATAAGATTGTAGTCCTGGAAAACAACTCCGAATTTGCGGCGCAGAAAGGGGATCCGGTCCCGTTTGATGCGGGTCAGGTTCATGCCGTCGATCAGTATCTGGCCTTCGGAAAGGGGTTCCCCGAGGTAAAGCAGTTTCAGCAGGGTCGTTTTTCCCGCCCCGCTGGCTCCGGTCACAAAAAGAAATTCATTAGCCTTGATATCAAGCGTGATATCAGCCAGGGCAGTGGTGGCACCATATCGCTTGTAAACATGGAATAACCGGATGAGTGGTGGCGCGTCTTCCATGATGTTCTTTAGTCCCGCCTGCTTCTGTTGGTTTGTTGTCGGAACGTCTGTCCCGATCCTTATCCCTTTTATAATAACGCTAACCGTATTAAACTGCAACCGCCTTTTTTATCAGCTGGTTGACTGCGGAGCCGGGTCGATGGTATAAAAAAAAATATTAAAAACGCGGGGAGGGCTGCCCGGTTTTCTTCGGTTTTGCCTCTGCTGGGATCATGGTCAACAACGCTTCTTCCTGTTTCAGCAGAGGCTTTTTATTTTTCCGGGCAATTATAAAAGGTTGAACCAGGGCGGGGGAATTTCACCCAGCCATGAATCCCTATTGTGACTGATTCCCGGTCGGGCGCTGATCAGGGCGCAAGGAAAGGAGAGCCGTATGGAAGAATGCATTTTTTGTAAGATAGCGGCAGGAGAGATTCCCGGTGACAAGGTCTATGAAGATGATCATTATGTCGCCTTTAATGACATCAATCCTCAGGCGCCAACCCATATTCTGATCATACCCCGGCGGCACATTCCGGCCGTGGCCGACATGAAGGAAGCCGATTGCGGTCTGTTAGGCGGTCTTTTCCGGGTTGCCGCCGAAATATGCGACGCGCAGGGCGTCACCGATTACCGCCTGGTTATTAACAATGGCGAGGGAGTCGGCCAGACGGTTTTTCATCTTCATCTGCATGTGCTGGCCGGGCGGTCGTTTGGCTGGCCTCCGGGCTGATCTCCCGGGCTGATCTCCCGGGCTGATCTCCCGGGCTGAAATCCGATCAAGCGGCTTCCGGGCTGTGACTCCGGGCGGTCGCTTTCTGTTTCAGGATATCGTAGTAGAGCATGATCTGCTGGACGTATCTGACCGGTTCCGTGCCCCGGGCGTATCCATAACGGGTTGTTTTGTAATATTTGCGGTTTCGCAGCGGGGGCAGAGTTTTTTCCAGAGAACTCCATTTGTCGGGGGGCAAGCCCCTGTCGGCGGCGATTTTCTGCGCGTCCCGGACATGGCCGTAGCCTATATTATAGCTGGCCAGAGCCAGGCGCAGCCGGTCGCGCGGATCCGGGACAGTCTCAAACCAGGCAAACATTCTGGCCAGGTAGCGGACTCCTCCTTTGATGCTTTTTCGCGGGTCCAGCCGGTTATCAACGCCCATTTCCCGGGAGGTTGGCAGAGTCAACTGCATGATTCCTTTTACACCGGTGTGGCTTACCGCGTAAGGGTCAAAATGAGATTCCTGATAAATGACAGCGGCGATCAGGCGCCAGTCAAAACCGTGTTTTTCCGCCTCGGACCGGATCAGCTTTTCATACCGGGGCAGACGGGTCTCCATACGCAGGTGAAATTTTTTTATATCCACGTAATCAAATATTTCCACCCCAAGATAATATTTTTCATAAAGTTTACCAAAGGTGCCGTCCCGTTTTATTTCATTAAAAAAACGATTTATTTCCGCTCGCAGGTCGTTGTCGCCGCGGCCCACGGCCCAGGCCAGTGATTGTTTTTCAGAAATGGGGAAGGCTATTTTAATATCCGGATAGTAGCGTCTATTCAGCAGGGCGATATTGGAGTCGGCAATGGTTACTTCAATGGTTTTATCGGCCACTCGTTGAATCAGTTCTTCCGTGGGCAGGTCTTCATGCAGGGTGATGGTTATCTCAAGTCCTTCCTGCTGTAACGATTCCAGGCGGTCCTGGTACGAGGTGCCCTGCCGGACGTGAATAGTCCGGCCGGCCAGGTCGGCCATGGTGTTGATGGCATAGTTGAATTTGTGGACAATGACCTGCTGTTGAACCGGTAAATAGCCATTGGAAAAATCGACCTTTTCCCGTCGGGCTTTGGTGGCGGTCATCCCGGCGGCGATGATGTCTCCCCGACCGGTGTTGACCAGGTCCAGCAACCGGCTCCAGCCCGGGGTTTTAACCTCCAGGCCTACTTCCAGAAAGTCGGCAAAGGCCTGGAGCAGATCATACTCGAACCCCATGGCCGCGCCCCGGTAAATATAGTAAGAATTGGCATTGTTGGCGGTCAGGGCGATCAGGTAGCCGCGTTTCCTGATTTTTTCAAGGGTGGGTGGTGAATATATCTGCCAGGTGGCCAGTCCCCAACCGACTACCGCGGTGCAGATAATTATCAGCAGGATCTGCCGTTTAAATTTCATGCCTGGCATTATTTTCGTCGGATTATACTCGTCTGATTATACTCGTCTGATTTTAGTCGTCTGATTATTTTTGGGTTACGCTTTTATTCTTGATATTATCCCATATCCCGGCCAGGTAGTCCAGAGAGGCGGCCAGGTCGGGCAGATTAAAGACCTCCAGGGACAGGGATCGCTGAAAAGAGCTGAAAATGGTGCTGACATCCCGGGTTTGGCGCTGATTGAGTCGGTTCAGGGCCAGATGGTCCCGGCCCCCGGCCACGCCATGGGTGTGAATGATGGCGATGCGGTGCCGGTATCGTTGGAAAAAATCCAGGCAGTCCTGGTGGTGGAACATGAGATGGCCGGTGTCCATGCACACGGCAAAGTCGAAGCGGTCAAGCAGGCGGTCGAGCCAGGAGAAGGGATAATCCAGGTTTTCCAGGGCGAACCGCGAGGCCGGCAAGTCGCTTTGCTCCAGCAGCCGGACGGCCGCTTCTTCCAGGCGGTCCTGCCAGGCTGAAAGCTGTTCCGGCTCATCGGGTCGATCCGGTCCGGGCAGGTGCAGTGTCAGCGAGGTCGGTTCCAGTTCCCGGGAAAGGTCCAGGGCCCGGCAGATACCAGCCAGGGCCTGCTCCCGCCGGGTTTGTTCTACCGCCGCCAGGGAGACATCGGTTGGCAGATGGATATTAAAAGTCAGGTCCTGCTCCCGGGCCAGCCCGGCCAGGGCCCGAATCTCTTTGGCCGGCGGCAGGCAGGTGGGATTACTTTCCAAAAGAAGCAGTTCGATCTCATCAACGGAGGCTCCCAGGCGCCTGACGTTATCACTGTAGCCGGCCGGATAAATAAACGAAGGACAGCTCAGGGTAAATGGATAAACGTTTTTGTGGGCTGTTGTCAGTGAATCGTTCATGGGGTTGTTTGGTCGGTCCGGTTTGAGGTTAATTAAAAAGGTTATCAAATATGGAATTTGCCCTCATGTCAACCGTTCTGATCGGATCCGGTCGTTTTTTCCAACTTATGCTAAAAAATTCCGGTTAAAAAGTCTGAATTAAAAAGGTTGTTGCCGGAGGGATAAAAACATTCTATAATTCTACTGTATCAGAATTCTTACTTAGAAGAACAGAAGAAAGGATAACCATGCGAAAAATTGCTGTGGCCATGGCCAAAGGCGGAGTGGGGAAAACCACCACCGCGGTCAACCTGGCTCATGGGCTGGCCCTGAAAGGGGCCTCGGTAGTTCTGGTCGACGGCGATACCCAGGCCCAGGCCGCCGAATTTCTTGGCGTAAAAACGGACTGCGGCTTGTATGAATTTGTCACCGGCGAGGATCAGGCCGGTAACCCGGTTGAAAAATCCCGGGCCATATTTCCGGCCCGGGAGCGACTCTGGCTGATCAGCGGCGGTATGCCCCTGGTGGAGCTGAAACATAGGCTGGGAGAGCAGCCTCGCTCGACACGACACGCCGTGCTCTCCAAGTCGCTGGTGCCCCGGGACGGCAGCGTCGATTACCTGATCTTTGACTGTGCCCCGGGCTGGGACGTCTTGAGCGTCAACATGCTGATGGCGGCCGAGGAAGTCCTGTGCCCCGTGGCCATGCAGGGGCCGGCCCTGCAGGGCCTGAAAACTTTTTTTTCCTATCTGTTGTCGGCCCAGCAGCTCAATCCCGCCCTGCGCC
>JAWOCW010000204.1:0-2796 GCA_046483615.1 Desulfosudaceae bacterium | reverse complement strand
CGGATACAAGGCGCTAATTTTTTCAGACACGTAGCCGCCACCCGCCTGCCCTCGGCCGGGCTTGATGGTGGTGCCAAACGTTCAAGATCAAGGCGGGCAGGATCCCGAAGAATGCAGCGTACTTTAGTACGTGAAATTCTGAGGAATCCTGCCCAACGAAGATATTGGGCGTTTGGCGCCGCCATCCCCCCCCTAATGGGCGTCGGCCCAGTTGGTGCCGGTGGCGACGTTAACCTTCAGCCGCACCGCCAGATCGCAGATATTTTCCATGATCTCCGTCAGCAGGCTGGTGACCTTGTCCACCTCTTCGGGCGGGCTTTCCAGCACCACCTCATCGTGCACCGACAACAGCATGACCGCGGCCAGGCCCTCCTGGCGCAGTTTGCTTTCCACCTCGATCATGGCCAGCTTGATGATGTCCGCGGCCGTGCCCTGGATGGGCGTGTTTATGGCGGCCCGCTCGGCAAACCCTCGCACGGTCCGGTTGGAGCTGTCAATATCCGGCAGGTAGCGCACCCGGTCAAACAGGGTCCGGGTCTTTTTGGTGGCGCGGGCATCCTCGATGGCCTGGTCCATGAAGGCCTTGACCTGCTGGTAGCGGGCGAAATAGCCGTCCATGTAATTTCTGGCCATTTTCTGGCTGATGCCCAGGTCCCGGGCCAGGCCGTAGGGACTGATGCCGTAAACGATGCCGAAATTAATGGCCTTGGCCTGGCGCCGGACATCGTCGGTAATCATCTCCGGAAACACCTGGAAAACTTCACTGGCCGTCCGGGTATGGATATCCTCGTCGTTTTCAAAGGCCTCGATAAGAATGGGGTCATTCGAATAATGGGCCAGAATGCGCAGTTCAATCTGGGAATAATCAGCCGCCACAAAGGTCCAGCCGGACCGGGGCACGAAGGCCTCCCGGATGCGACGGCCCTCCTCGGTGCGGATGGGAATGTTCTGCAGGTTGGGATCGGTGCTGCTGAGCCGGCCGGTGGTGGTGGCGGTCTGGTTAAAAGAGGTATGGATGCGGCCGGTTTCGGGATTGATGAGATCAAACAGGGCGTCGGCATAGGTCGATTTCAGCTTGGAAATGGTGCGGTGCCGCAGCAGCACGGCCGGCAGTTCGTGATGCGCCGCCAGGGTGGTCAGCACGTCGGCGTCGGTGGAATAGCCGGTCTTTTTCTTGGTCTTTTTCTGGGTGGGCAGGCCCAGTTTTTCAAACAGGATGCGGCCCAGTTGCTGGGGGGAGTTGATGTTGAACTCCTCCCCGGCCAGGCCGTAGATCTGTTTTTCCATCTCCTCCAGCTGGCCTTCGAACAATTGGGACAGCTCGTGCAGGGCTTCTTTATCCACGGCCACCCCCCGCCTTTCCATGGCCTGGAGGACCGGCACCAGGGGCATCTCGATACCATCGAACAGCCGGCGCAGCCCGGCCCGGTCCAGTTCCGCGGCCAGCTTTTCATACAGGCAGAAGGTCAGGTCGGCGTCCTCGGCGGCATAGGGCAGGGCTTCTTCCACGGCCACCTCGGAAAAGCACCTGGCCTTTTTACCGCTGCCGGCAATCTCTTTGTAGGAAATCATGCGGTGATCGAAGAAATCCAGGGCCAGTTGATCCAGGCCGTAGCCCCGGCGGGAGGGGTTGAGCAGGTAAGCCGCCACCATGGTATCGAAAACCGGCCCCCGGAGATCCAGGCCGCTCCGGGCCAGGATGGTCCAGTCATACTTGATGTTCTGGCCGATCTTCAGGATCCTCTCGTTGGTCAGCACCGGCCGCAGCCGCTCCAGAACGATTCGGGCCTCGAGCTGCTCCGGCGCCCCCTCATAAACATGGCCCACCGGAATGTAAACGGCCTCGTCCGCTGCCAGGGAGATCGAGATTCCCACCAGTTCGGCCCGCATGGGGTTGGTGCCGGTGGTCTCGGTGTCAAAGGCGAAACAATCCGCCTGTTCCAGCCGCTTGACCAGTTCGTCCAGGTCGGCCGTCTCAAAAACAGCCCGGTAATTTTTATCGGCCAGGTTGCTCTCCCGGGGAAAGGCCTTTTGCAGGGCGGCGAATTCCAGTTCCCCGAAAAGGTCCGACAGGGTGTTATGGTCCGGCTCGGCCACGGTAAAACGGGTCACCTCGTAATCAACCGGGACCTGGCTGTCGATGACCACCAGCTGCCGGCTGAGATAAGCCTGGTCGCGGTAGTTGAGCAGGTTTTCCTTCTGCTTCTTTTTGGTGATGGTGTCCAACTGCCGGTAAACCTCGTCCAGGGAACCGAACTCCCGGATCAGGGTCAGGGCGGTCTTTTCGCCGATGCCCGGCACCCCGGGAATGTTGTCGGCGCTGTCCCCGGCCAGGGCCATGACGTCGATCATCTGGGCCGGTTCCAGCCCGTACTTCTCCCGCACGGCCGGCGGATCGATGACCACCTCTTTCATGGGGTCCCAGATGGTAATATGATCGCTGACCAGCTGGGCGAAATCCTTGTCCCCGGAAACGATGACCACTTCCAGCCCGTCCTGAACCGCTTTTTCGGCCAGGGTACCGATGAGATCGTCCGCCTCGTAGCCCTCCATCTCCAGCATGGGAACGCGGAATCCCTCCACGATCCGCTTGATATAGGGAATCTGCACGGCCATGTCTTCGGGCATGGCCGCCCGGTTGGCCTTGTACTCCTCGTATAATTCGTGCCGGAAGGTGGGTCCCCGGGCGTCGAACAGGACCACGGCGTATCGGGCCTGCCGCTCCTCCATGAACTTCATCAGCATGCGGGTAAAGCTGTAGGCGGCGTTGGTGGGCAGACCCCGCGAATTGGACAG
>JAWOCW010000236.1:0-2854 GCA_046483615.1 Desulfosudaceae bacterium | reverse complement strand
CCGGACGTTTTTTAATGTTCACTCGGGCTGGGATTGGTTCCATGAGATGAACCAGCAGCTGATAACCCTTCTTGACCAGCAAAGACCGATTGGCCGTTATATCCAGAGGCCAGTTGGGAAAAACCCAGTAACAGGATCCTCTCCGGGAAACCCAGGCACCTTCACCCCGGGGACTGGTAAACAAACGATTTTCTGAAAAATCAGCCGGTTTGGTCCTGGCCAGGCAAAGCGGCCAGTAGCCGGAAACGACCATGCCCAGCGGTAAAAGGCTGGTTTGCGGCAGCAGCAACAGGTCGGCGGAAGACAGCTCCGGACTGACAATAACCCCCGCGAACCCCCTGTCCGCCAGCACTTTCACGGCCAGGGGGTTGGTGACGTTGCAAAAGGGACCGGCCCACCAGACCAGTTGCCGGTTGGCCGGGAACAGGGCCGTCTGCCAGGGAGAGTTCAACACGAACCGCCGGGCTCCCTGCTTGACAAGCCGGCCAATAACCTGCCGCAGGGCCTCTTCTTCTTCCGGCCAGATCACCGGCGGCAGCCACAACCACCATTGCTTCAATTGACGATCTTTTAAAAGATATTTCCCGGCCTCATCAGACAACCAGACCGCCCGTTCACCAGGATGGCCGCCTTTGCCGGCTACCTGCCGCAGAACCTTCATTTCCCGGACTTTCCCCCGCCGAAACGATTTTTTTTCCGGCAGAGGGACCGTGGCCGCGGTATCCGGCAGCGGTTGCCGCGGAATGGCGTCCAGCTCCGCCTTCCCCTTCTTGACAATCCGGGCCAGCTCCGGGGTAAGACGATCCACCAGGAAAACCGGGGCTCCCGTTAAGACCTGCTTTCTGCCCGGCAGGCGCAGATGGAGCCGACCCTGGCGGGGCACGTATTTGCTTACTTTATATATATGGTGACCATCCTGATCTTCGTATCCAATCCGCAGGATATCGTTTTTCAACAGGCCCAGGCGGGGAACCAGCGAGGTTTCTTTTCCGCCTCCCTTGACCCGGCCGGCAAAACGGCCGGAGCCGGTTTCGTCACCGCTGTTGGCCGGCAGGTAAGGCCGCTGGGGCAAAAACAGATAATGAGTGGTTTTGCGACCCAGAGCCTCCCGCAGGTACTGCCCGGCCTCTTTTTTCACGGCCGGGTCCCGGCCGTGATCCCGCAGCAGCCGGTAGGCGGTGACAGTGTGATAAACGTAATGGGGCCCTTTCTTGCGACCCTCAATTTTCCAGGCGGTAATGGCCGGCAGTTCCAGAAGGGGCTTGACCAGGACATCGGCTGAAAAATCCAGGCAGGAAAAATAACGGGCGGTATTTTCACCGACCGTGTACCGCCGGCGGCAGGGCTGAACGCATCTTCCCCGCAGGCCGCTTTTGCCGCCCAGGTAACTGCTCCAGTAACAACGCCCGGAAACACCGTAACACAGGGCGCCGTGAACAAACAGCTCCAGGCCCAGTGAAGCGGGACAGGCCGCGGTCATCTGCTTGATTTCATCAATATGGAGTTCGCGGGGCAGAACCACCCGGCTGACGCCGGGCAGTGAAGCCGCCGTTTTCAAAGCCGCGGCAAAGGTCACGGCCGACAGGGTGGAAAGATGCAGTTCGCCGGCGAAACCTTCCTGTTGAGCCAGCGACACCAGCGCCAGGTCCTGCACTATCAGGGCGTCGGGTTTGACATACCGGCTCAGCAGACGCAGCAGTCCTTTGACCTGGTCCAGCTCCCCGGGCTTGATTGTGGAATTTAAGGCCACGTAAACGGACACTCCCCGCTGGTGAGCCATGGTCACCAGCCGGGCCAGCTCCTCCGGTGAAAAATTCTCGGCGGCCATGCGGGCGGAAAATCTTTTCAGTCCGCAATAAACAGCGTCCGCCCCGGCTTCCAGGGCGGCCACGAAAGAGGCCTTGCTGCCGGCCGGCGCCAGTATTTCGGGTTTCCGCAAAGTCGACATAATAATTCGCCGCGGGAATTAATTTACTAACCCGGATATTTCAGAAAACATCCGGGTTAAGGGGTTATCATCAAACCAGGCCGGTCCTTCCCGACCGTTTTGAAATTCCGGGTCATCTGGCAAGTCATTATACGCTTGATCCAGTGGCCCCGCAAGTGGTATAAATATTTAAAAAAATAAACCCGCGTCAAAAAACGCAAACCAGAAGAGGGCTAACATGAAAATAGCTGTCAGCGGCAAGGGAGGCGTCGGCAAAACAACCGTGGCCGCCCTGCTGATAAGAACATTGGACGCGGCCGGCAAAAAGGTGCTGGCCATTGACGCCGACCCGGACGCCAACCTGGCGGCCGCGCTGGGCATCCCCGACGCCGACAAGATTGTTCCCATCGCCGAGATGAAAGACCTTATCTTCGAAAGAACCGAAGCCCAACCCGGAACCATCGGCGGTTTCTTCAAGCTCAACCCCAAAGTGGATGATCTGCCCGAGGCTCTTTCGGCCAAACTCGGCAATATCAAGCTGATGAAACTGGGCGGAGTCAAGGGGGGCGGCGCCGGCTGCATCTGCCCGGAAAGCGCCCTGTTAAAAGCGCTGGTCACCCACATCACGCTGCTTCGGGACGAAATGGTCGTCATGGACATGGAAGCCGGGCTGGAACATCTGGGACGGGCCACCGCCACCGCCGTCAACCGGCTCATCGTGGTGGTGGAGCCGGGGCGACGCAGTATTGAAACCGCCCGGCACATAAAAAAACTGGCCGAAGAAATAAAACTGCATAATATTTCCGTGGTCGGCAACAAGATTCGCGGGCAAAAAGACGAGGATTTTCTGCGGGCACAATTGCCTGATCTGCCTTTTGACGGATTCCTGGATTATGATGACGCCCTGATTGAGGCCGATCTGGCCGG
>JAWOCW010000218.1:0-7431 GCA_046483615.1 Desulfosudaceae bacterium | reverse complement strand
AGCAGGGGCGACTGGTCGCCTCACCCGGACGAGATCACCGCTGAACTTTTTTTCTTTCTTATCAGCTTTCTGAAAAACAATGATTTTCTTCAGTATGAAATCTCCAATTTTTCCCGTCACCGCCACACCCGCTCCCGCCATAATCAGAAATACTGGCGCCGCCGACCATATTTCGGACTGGGCCCGGCCGCCCATTCTTATGACGGCCGACAACGGAGCTGGAACGTCAGCCACCTGGAGCGATACCTGGAGGAACTGGCCGCGAATCGCCGTCCGCGCGAGGCATTCGAAATCCTGACCCGCCGGCAAAAGATGACCGAAGCCGTCTACCTGGGCCTGCGCCTGACCGGAGGAATTGAACTGAACGCCTTTAAAGAAGAGTTCGGCATCGATTTAAAGCAATTGCTGGCAACCGTCCCGGATTATTTTCATAACCAGGGACTGCTGGAAATCTCCACCGACCATTGCCGGTTGACAACCAGAGGAATGCTGTTTCATGAATCAGCGGCGGCGGCCCTGATTGAATTTATTTGAAACCGGGATTAAGGACGAACTCGGCTAGTTCCGTCTGACGCAGGTAATCATGGCGGGAATCGGAAAAAAAGGAGCGCAGCAGGTCGAGGCTCTCCTGCCGCAGCACGCCGGGGATAATGGTGATGGTCCTGTTTCTGTAAAGCGAGGGCAGGCCGGCCAGGTCACAACCGGTGCCGCCGCCCATGACGTCTTCACAGGCATAGACAATCCTGTCAATACCGTGGATAAGGATGGCGCCGAAGCACATCAGGCAGGGTTCCAGGGTGGAGTAGATGGTGAGACCGGCAACGTCTACCGGCCCCGGCCGCTGAAAGAGATTTTTAAGAGCCATGATTTCGGCGTGGCCGGTTTCGTCCGGCCGGGGTTGCCGGGAACCGCCGCGGCCTCCGGCGGCCAGTATATCGGTACCATCGGTGATGACGCATCCCACCGGAAACTCGCCCGCCGCCAGGGCAGCTTCGGCCTGATCCAGGGCGGACCGCATAAATGTTTGATGGCTTGTCATGAGCTTGTTGTAGCGGGTTGGGTTTGACTTGTCAAAAATTATTTTCTATGAAACAAATAAGCCAATAACAAATCCTGGCTTTGGCTTTACAACCGGAGACGCCACAGGTCGACCGGAAGGCGGCTGCCAGCGTCCCCGCCGGGATGAAGACTAAAATTTTTGGAATTACGACCATGAAACAAATGCTGAAGGCGCAGGGCCGGTCAATCCGGGCTGATTTTGAAATGAGAGAAAAAGGCTTTATCTCTCCTCACGGATGCCTCAGCTCCAGAATCCGGGGGCGCGAACGCCAAGAGCCGGAAAGCGCCATTGCCACCGCCTTTCAGAGTGACCGGGAACGTATCGTTTTTTCCAACGCCTTTCGGCGCCTGAAACATAAAACCCAGGTGTTTCTGTCGCCTTTCGGAGATCAATATCGGACCCGGCTGACTCACACCCTGGAAGTGGCCCAGATATCACGCTCCATTGCCCGAGCCATGCGGCTGAATGAAGACCTGGCCGAGGCTGTCGCCCTGGGGCATGACCTGGGCCATACCCCCTTTGGCCACGGCGGAGAAACGGTGCTTAACGAAATTTCTCCGCCGGGCTTTACGCACAGCGAACAGAGCCTGCGGGTGGTGGAGAAACTGGAGAATAACGGCCAGGGGCTCAACCTGACCGAAGAGGTGCGGGACGGCATCCTGAAACACTCCAAGGGATACGGCAATATCATCGACGACCAGCCGTCTGAAGCGGCCATCACCGCGGAAGGCCGCATCGTCCGGGTAGCCGACATCATGGCCTATCTGAATCATGACCTGGATGATGCCATTCGCAGCGGCGTCATTTCGCCCGACCAGGTTCCGGCAAGCTGCACTGAAATACTGGGCCGGACTCATTCCGAACGGGCGGACACCATGATCCGTGATGTTATCTACACCACCCGGATAACACCGGACGGCCTGCTGCTCAAAATCGGAGACCGCGTTTTTGGAGCCATGACTGAATTAAGGCACTTTTTGTATGAGCAGGTTTATCGTTCCCCCCAGGTCCATAACGAATTTATCAAGGCCCGTCGCATAATTTCCGAGTTATATGATTTTTTTCTGGACAACCACGACATGCTGCGCCGGGAAATGACCAAAATGGAAATGGGCGCCTGCCTGGACGAAGAAACCGACCCCCATCGGGTAGTCTGTGATTTTATCGCCAGCATGACCGATCACTATGCCATGAATCTTTACGCCAAATTGTTTTTCCCCTCGCCCTTTGTCTGACCCATCTCTTAATTTAAGGAAACAGATGCCTTCGCCGGAAAACATATTCGATCCCCAACCTTTTTTAATTCGCCTGGGACAATTGTACCAGAAAATGGACGCGGCCTATGATCATCTGGCTGAACGTTACGGATTCAGTTGCGAGGGCTGCCGGGACAATTGTTGCCGGACCCGCTTTTACAACCATACCTGGCTGGAATTTTATTTTCTGGCGGAAGGCTTGCAAAAACTGGCCCCGGAATCCCGCCGCCGCATCGAAGCCCGGGCGGAGGATAATTGCCGGTTGATAAAAGCGGCGGACCAGGCCGGACAGCTTCCCCGGGAAATGTGCCCGCTCAATATCGATGGCTGGTGCGGCCTGCATGAACATCGCCTGATGATCTGCCGCCTGCACGGCATCCCCTATGAATTCCAGCCGCCCGGTCGGGACCGGGTCCGCGGTGAAGGCTGCTCCGTTTTCAGCCGGCGCCACGGCGACCAGCCCTATCTGCCCTTTGACCGGACTCCCTTTTACTCGGAACTGGCGGCCCTGGAAAACGAATTTCGTCAAGCGGCCGGTCTGACCGGAAAGATAAAATTGACCATAGCCGAGATGATCCTGCGGGCGCGGAAGGAAGAAACGGCATGAAAATTATCGAAACAGACAAGTTGAGCCGGGAGCAGCAAACCCCGCTGCAAGACGAGGAACGTTTTTCTTTTTCCTGCCATGCCGGCCTGGACTGTTTCAATCAATGCTGCCGCAATCTCAACCTGTTTTTATATCCCTACGACGTTCTCCGGCTGAAACGATACCTGAACCTGACCTCCGGCGCCTTTATTGACGGTTACCTGGAAGTGGTCATGCGGGAAGGCAACTTTTTTCCGGATGTTTTGCTGACCATGGCGGACAACCCCGAACAGACCTGCCCTTTTTTAACCGCGGAAGGATGCTCGGTCTATCCGGCCAGATCCTATTCCTGCCGCCTCTTTCCCATGGAGCAGGGCTTGCGATACGTGGCCGATAGTTCGCAACCGCGGCTGGTTAATTTTTTCAGGCCCCCGGATTTCTGTCTCGGTCGGCATGAAGCCCGCCAGCTTACTCCGGCGGAGTGGATCGCCGACCAGGAAGCGACCACCCACACTGAAATGACCCGGTTATGGGCCATGCTCAAGGCCCGCTTTGTCAACAATCCCTGGGGCGGCGAAGGCCCCTACGGCTCCCGGGCCAGAATGGCCTTTATGGCCGCTTACAACATTGACGCTTTCCGGGATTTTGTCTTTAAAAGCAGTTTTTTAAAACGTTACCGGGTCAAATCCGCCACCTTGAAAAAAATCAGGGCCAGTGACACGGAACTGCTGATCTTTGGCCAGGAATGGATAAAAACATATATATGGGGTGAAAAAAGCGTCCTGCTGCGGCTGAAATAACTGCCGTCATAACAAATATATTTATAAAAACAGGCCGGGTTCAAAATGATGCCGAGCCGCCTCAAATTTCCAATTTGGCTGTTTGCAATTTGACTTGACAAACAACCGGCGGTATGCAAGATATTTAATTTTTTACCAGGGACGGGTCGGAATAAATATATACCATCAGTCAGCAACAACGAATAAAATAACGGGGTTCACATGAGCGAATTTGAAGATCAATCCAGACAGACTTCTGTTGACGGTGACAACGACAATGCCAGCCAGAAGGAGACACCCTTTTCCGGGGGCAGCCTGGTGGTTTTTCTGTCTTTTCTGGTGGGAGTAGGCCTCGCCCTGCTGGTCGGCTGGGTGGTTTTCCCGGCGCTGCTCTATTCCGAACAAGAGCAGCCGGTGCAGTTCGACCACGAGCTGCACATGTACGAAGTTTATGACGGTTGTGAAAGCTGCCACTACTTCCGCGAGGACGGCACCTTTTCCGGCACTCCGACCCTGAACGAATGCATCGACTGCCATGAATATCCCATGGGGGGCAGTGAAGAGGAGCTGGTTTTTGTGGAAGAATACGTGGAAAAGGACCGGGAAGTGCCCTGGCTGATCTATTCCCGACAGCCGGACTGCGTTTTCTTTTCCCATGCCGCCCACGTCAAGAAAGCGGACATGAGCTGCCGGGAGTGCCATGGCGACATTGAGTCTTCGACCCGCCTGAAGACCTACCAGGAAAACCGGATCACCGGTTACAGCCGGGATATCTGGGGTGAGGACCTGACCGGCCTTTTCAAAGAGCACACCTGGGACAGCATGAAAATGGATGACTGCGCCAAATGCCATAAAGAAGAAACGGGCAGCCAGGGAGCCTGTTTCCAATGCCACAAATAAACGGGTTAATGACTGATTCGTCCTTATATATATTAAGGGGAGAATTTTATGAAGATAGGTAGACGCAGCTTTTTGTCACTGATAGTTGGCGGAGCGGCTGGTACGGCCCTGACGCCTATGCCTTTAAAACTGACCGATGACATTGCCATCTGGACCCAGAGTTTTAAAGGATTTCCCAACGAAGTTCCGGTTCCCAAGGACGGCGCCGCCACTTACGAAAAATCCGTCTGCACCCTTTGTCCCGGCGGATGCGGTATTTCCGTCCGCAAAATCGGGGACAGGGCTGTTAAGATCGAGGGCCAGACCGGACACCCGATCAATAACGGCGGACTTTGCAACCTGGGCCTGTCCGGGCTGCAACTGCTTTACGGCCCCTGGCGGGTCAAGTCGCCCCTGAAAAAGGTCAACGACAAATGGCAGGAGATAAGCTGGAAACAGGCCCTGTCTGAAATTTCAGGAAAATTAGGGACTATCCGCGAAAAAGGCCAGGCCCACCAAGTGGCCGGCCTGACCGGTTCATCGAAAAACACGGTGGGCCAACTGCTGGAACGGTTCCTGACCGCTTTTGGTTCGCCCAATTTCTTCGCCCTGCCGGACAGTGAAGACGCCCTGGAACTGGCCACCTCCAGAATGCTGGGCCAAAAAGCCATACCCGGGTTTGACCTGGAAAACAGCAGCTACGTCATGAGTTTCGCCAGCAATCTCTTAGAAGGCTGGGGATCGCCGGTACGAATGTTTCAGGCCAACAGCTTCTGGCAGGAGCGGGGCGCCAAGCTGATCCAGGTGGAGTCCCGCCTGTCCAACACCGCGGCCAAAGCTGACCGCTGGATTCCGATTAATCCCGGGACCGAATCCGAACTCGCCCTGGGGATGGCCTATATTATTATCCGGGACGATCTTTACGACGATAAAAACGTCTCCAGGTCCACCACCTTTGGAGACTTCAAAAAATTTCTGAAAAAGAACTACACCCCTTCCAAGGTCGCCCGCCTCACCGGCGTGGACGAGCCCACCATTGAAAAACTGGCCACCGACTTTGCCCGGGCCTCCAGGCCGTTAGCCTTGTGCGGTCGGGGCAACGGCCAGACACCGCTGAATTGCACCGAGGCCATGGCCGTGCTTTCATTGAACCTGCTGGTCGGCAATCTCAACCAGCGGGGCGGTATGTTTCTGGCGGCGGCGCCGGATTACATCAAATGGGACGCGCCGCAACAGGATGATATCGCCGCCGAAGGGCTTTCCCGGTCGCGCCTGGATGGGGCCGGCAGCGGCAAGTACGCCGAAATCGAAAGCCTTCCGTCCAAACTGCCGCAGATAATCAATAGCAAGATGACCTCCCCGGTTCAGGCCCTGATCGTGTGCGAGTCCAACCCCATGTACACCCTGCCTGACTCCGCTGCCGTCAAAAAAGCCTTTGACAAAATTCCGCTGGTGGTCAGCCTGTCTGCGTATATGGATGACACCGCCGCCGGTGCCGACTACATTCTGCCGACCTCCTCCTACCTGGAGCGGTATGAAGATATTCCCGTCACCGCCGGGCTGAAAACTCCCCTGGTGGAGCTGACCCGCCCGGTTGTCAAAAAACAATTCGACACCCACCATCCCGGCGACATTATCTTAAAACTGGCCTCGGCCCTGGGCGGTTCGGTAGAAGCTTCCATGCCCTGGGATAATTATAAGGCCTGCTTGAAAGAAACCCTGGGCAACCAGTGGCGCAAACTCGACCGCGACGGTTACTCCCGTAAATCCGAATCGGGAATAACCCTGGAAAAAGACCGGACGTTTGAAAAAATTGATTTCTCCTCCCTGACCGGAACCAGCGGCCTGGCGGTCGCGGCCGAGGGAAATGAACAGGAATTCCCCTTGTTGCTGATACCGTATGACTCTATCAGAATCGCTGGTGGATCGAAGGGGACCCCGCCGTTCATGCTGAAAACCGTATCAGACACGGTCCTCCTGAAAAATGACGTTCTGGTGGAAATAAATCCCGACACGGCTTCCCGGTACAATCTGGCCGAAGGCCGCGCGGCCGTCCTGAAAACCCCCCGGGGCGAAGCCCGGGTGAAAATCCACCTGAAGAAGGGCATGGTGCCGGACGTGGTGGCCCTGCCCCGGGGTCTGGGGCATGTCGCTTATGATGACTATCTTGCTGAAAAAGGAGTTAACGTCAACAGCCTCCTGGGACCGGTTGAAGATCCCCTGTCCGGGCTTGACACCGCCTGGGGAATCCGGGCCAAACTCACCAAAGCTTAATGATATAAACAAGAGGTTCTGATGAAACATACCCAGAATAAAAAGTACGGCATGGTCATAGACCTTGATAAGTGCACGGGCTGCGGTTCCTGCATGGTGGCCTGCATGGCGGAAAACAACATCTCCTTTAAAAAAGACGAATCTGATAAGCTGCGCAGCATCACCTGGCTCCGGGTTTACAAGCTTACCAACGGCAAACCTTTTCCGGACACGGAAGTCTGCTACCTGCCCCGCCCCTGCATGCACTGCGAAGGTGATCATGGCCATTCACCCTGTGTCTCGGTCTGCCCGGCCGTGGCCACCGATTACGATTTCTCCACCGGCATTGTCAGCCAGATACCGACCCGCTGTTTCGGCTGCCGGTACTGCATGGCCTCCTGTCCCTATAAAGCCCGCTATTTCAACTGGTGGGATCCGGTCTGGCCCGAAGGTATGAAAGAATTTCTGAGTCCCAACGTTTCTCCCCGCATGCGGGGGAGTCTTCGTTCTGAAGTGCGACTCACGCGCTACGGCTTGGAAGCGCCCGGGTTCTCTCGAAAGTGCCTCTTCGAGTCAATTGAAGGATAGCCGAGTCATTGTTGCCACAATGGATACGGC
>JAWOCW010000177.1:0-13504 GCA_046483615.1 Desulfosudaceae bacterium | reverse complement strand
CATTATACCACGGGTTGAAGCCGGGGCCATTCCGATTGTGAATGCCGTTCCGATTGCATCCGCCAATGTAGGGGAAGGCTTCAGCCTTCCCGCAAAAGAGGCGGCCTGAAGGCCGCCCCTACACCGTACCACGGGTTAAGGCCATCTATTCAGGAGCGCTGTTCCCCGGCATTATACCACGGGTTGAGGCCGGGGCCGTTCCGGTTGCATCCGGGCCGCATCAGCGGGAAAACCGCCGGTATTTGATGCGATGGGGCCGCTCCGCTTCCGCGCCGAGGCGTTTTTTGCGGTCCTTTTCGTAATCGGAGTAGTTGCCTTCCACCCAGACCACTTGGCTGTCACCTTCAAAGGCCAGGATATGGGTGGCAATCCGGTCCAGGAACCAGCGGTCATGGCTGATGACCACGGCGCATCCCCCGAAATTCTCCAGGGCTTCCTCCAAGGCTCGCATGGTGTTGACATCCAGGTCGTTGGTGGGCTCATCCAGGAGGATGACGTTGCCGCCCTCCTTGAGCAGGCGGGCCATGTGGACGCGGTTTCTCTCCCCGCCGGAGATGCGGGCCACCTTTTTCTGCTGGTCGGAGCCGGTGAAATTAAAAGCGGCCACGTAAGCCCGGGATTTGACGGTTACCTCGCCCAGTTCCAGGTTGTCTTCGCCTTCGGCCACCGCCTCCCAGATGGTCTGGTCCGGGTCCAGGGAGTCGCGCTCCTGGTCGACGCAGGCCAGGCGAACCGTCTCGCCGACTCGCAGCTCGCCGGAGTCCGGGGTCTCCTTTCCCATGATCAGGCGGAAGAGGGTGGTTTTGCCGGCGCCGTTGGGGCCGACCACGCCGACAATCCCGCCCGGCGGCAGGCTGAAGGACATGTTTTCAAAGAGCAGCCGATCCCCGTAAGCCTTGGAGACCTCGGCCGCCTCGACCACCAGCTTGCCCAGCCGCGGCCCCGGCGGTATGTATATCTGCATCTCGCGGGCGCGGGCGCCGCCCTGTTCGGAGCGCAGTTTCTCATAAGCCTTGACGCGGGCCATGGACTTGGTCTGCCGGGCCTTGGGCGACATGCGGATCCATTCCAGCTCGTTGGCCAGGGTCTTGCGCCGCCGGCTGTCGGCCTTTTCCTCTTTTCGCAGGCGCTCCTGTTTCTGCTCCAGCCAGGAGGTGTAGTTGCCCTTCCAGGGGATGCCGCGGCCGCGATCCAGTTCCAGGATCCAGCCGGCCACGTTATCCAGGAAATAGCGGTCATGGGTGACGGCGATAACCGTTCCCTGGTATTGCTGCAGATGACGTTCCAGCCAGGCCACGGTTTCGGCGTCCAGGTGGTTGGTGGGCTCGTCCAGCAGGAGAATGTCCGGTTTTTGCAGCAGCAGCCGGCACAGGGCCACCCGCCGCTTTTCCCCGCCGGACAGGATATTGATGGGGGTGTCTCCGTCCGGGCAGCGCAGGGCGTCCATGGCCATCTCGATCCGCGAATCAAGGTCCCAGGCGTCGGCGGCATCGAGTTTTTCCTGGGTCTCGCCCTGCCTGGCGATGAGCTGGTCCATCTCCTCGTCGGACATGGGTTCGGAGAACTGCTCGTTGATGCGGTTGTATTCCTCCACCAGGGCGACAATGTCCCGCACCCCTTCTTCGACGACCAGGCGCACTGTTTTGTCCTGGTCCAGCTCGGGCTCCTGGGCCAGGTGGCCCACGGAATAGCCCGGGGTAAAGGACATTTCCCCGTTGTATTCCCGGTCCAGGCCGGCCATGATCCGCAGCAGGGTGCTTTTGCCGGACCCGTTCAGTCCCAGCACCCCGATTTTCGCCCCGTAAAAATAGGACAACGAGATATCTTCGATAATGGGTTCTTTGTTGCGGTACCTGCTGACCCGGTTCATGGAGCAGATAATTTTATCAGGAGCCTGGCTCATGGGAAATTTCCTTGTTTCTGTGACGTCCGGGTTAATGAGATGTCTGGCCGCCGGGTGACGGCTAATTTTAATATATTCCGGTAATAATGGATTACCGGTCTTCTTGTCAAGTAATAGGCGGCTGCAACGATTTTTTGAAAGGTGGCCCCGGCCGGGCTCTGCTTTTGCTTCTGATTTCGGCTGGAAGGCCACCTGGCCGCCGCGCTCACGACAACTTGTGATATGTCCGGGTTAACCCGCCAGCTGCTCGAGTTCCTCCCAGCGAAGATAGGCGGCGGCAATAAGATCTTCAAGATCCTGGAGACGATTCTGCTGTTTGACGATCTCCTGGCGGTCCTGCTTGTAAAAAGTCGGGTCAGCCATAATGGCCTGAATATCACTTTGTTCCGCTTCCAGGTTTTCAATGGCGGCCGGCAGGGTTTTAAGCTCCTGTTTTTCAGCAAAGCTCAGCCGCCTGGGTCTGGACAAAGCAGACGGCCGCGGAGCCGGGTCTTGCCGGGGAGGAGCTGCTGCCGGCGCTTCCGGCTGGGGTCGCTGCAGCAGCCAGTCATCGTATCCGCCGGCATATTCGGTCACCCGGCCCTGTCCTTCGAATACCATGGTGCTGGTAACGACATTATTCAAAAAACTTCGGTCGTGACTGACCAGCAGCAGGGTGCCCTCAAAGGAGAACAGCAGCTCTTCAAGTAATTCCAGGGTTTCGGTATCCAGGTCGTTGGTCGGTTCGTCCAGCACCAGGAGATTGGCCGGTTGGGTAAAGAGCCTGGCCAGCAGCAGCCGGTTGCGCTCCCCGCCGGATAAAACGTGTACCGGGGTGCGGCAACGCTCGGGTGAAAAGAGAAAATCCCGAAGATAGCCGATGATATGACGCTTGCGGCCGTTAAAAACAATAAAGTCATTGTCCGTGGAAATGTTTTGGGCCACTGTTTTTTTCTCGTCCAACCGGGCCCGGAGCTGATCGAAATAAGCCGGCTGCAGGTGAGTGCCATGGCGGACCGTGCCGCTGTCCGGAGAGATTTCGCCCAGCAGCAGTCGAATCAGGGTGGTCTTGCCGACGCCGTTGGGACCGATCAGGCCGATTTTTTCGCCGCGGGTTATGGTCGTGGAAAAATCCTTGATGATGGGCGCCTGGTCGTATCGGCAGGTCAGTCCTTCCGCCTGGATAACCAGCTTGCCGGCGCGTTCAGCTTCCTGCAGGACCAGGCGGGCCTGGCCGGTTCTGGAGCGGCGCCGGCGAGCCACCGTCCGCAGCTCCTGTAGGGCCCGCACCCGGCCTTCGTTCCGGGTCCGTCGGGCTTTGATGCCCTGCCTGATCCAGGCTTCCTCCTGGTCCAGTTTTTTGTCGAAATTGCGTTGCTGCTCCTCTTCCGCCGCCAGTTCCGCCTGGCGACGGCGCAGAAAGGTGGGGTAGTCGCAGGCATAGGAGATCACCCGGCCGCGGTCCAGCACCATAATCCGGGTAGCCATTTTTTCCAGAAAAGCGCGGTCATGGGTGATAAAAAGCAGGGTCGGAACGTGGCGCCGCAGAAATGTTTCCATCCAGACAATGCTGTCGATATCAAGGTGGTTGGTCGGTTCATCCAGCAGCAGCAGGTCGGGAGACAGGGCCAGGGCCCGGGCTAACAGGGCGCGCCGCTTCATGCCCGCCGACAGGTCAATGAAAAATCCGGCCGGATCGAGTCCCGTCCGGGATAAAATCTTTTCGATCTTATGTTGCAGCTCCCAGCCGCCTTCGGCCTCCAGCACCTGCTGTAAATGTTCGCTTTCCCGGGCCGGTTGCTGCTCAGACCGGCCCGGCCCGGGGCTTTTCGAAGGAGACTGGCTGACCCGGCCAAGCCGGTGGTACTCGGCCAGTTTTTTGCCGGTGGCGCCCAGGCCGCGGGCCACCACTTCGAAAATGGTGCCCTCGCCACCGGCCGTGACCTCCTGCTCCAGCATCGCCACCCGGACGCCCTGCTGGTGAATGATTTCACCGCTGTCCGGCGGCATCTCCCGGTTTAAAAGCCGGAACAGACTCGATTTTCCGACGCCATTGCGCCCCAGAAGACCGACCCGCTCCCCTTTTTCCAGATTAAAACTGATGCCGTCCAGCAGGGCCGGTTCCCCAAACCCCCAGCGGACATCGCGCATACTGATCAAGGCCATATTAATTATATTCTCGCCGGCGCTCCGGAACCGGCGCTTTCATCCCGCCATCCGCCGCCTTTCCGGACCGACCCGCCGGATTTGTCAAGGTCCGGCGGGTCGGTCGGGGTTTTTAAGGGTTGGTTTCCAGGTTGTTAAGCTGGTCAGCCACCTCCTGCAGCCGGTCGATGGCCTCCTGGAGTCCCCGGCGGACGGATTCCATACCTTCCGTCTCCACCGTGGTTTCGTCCGCTCCGCTCCCTGGCCGGTAATCTTCCAGCTCTTCTTCGGTTTCAACCGCCGGGGCCACGGTGTCTTTTTTGCCCACCAGGGCGTCCACCGAATCTTCCAGCCGCGGGTGCATGACCACCCGGCGGCTGTCCGCCAGGATGATGCGCCGGAGCTCCGGAAATTCGAGCGATTCGGGTTTTAAAAAGACCGGTTCGGCGTAAAGCAGGCTCTGGCCCAGCGGTATGACCAGGATGTCTCCCCGCATGACCTCGGACCCGACCTGCCCCCACAGGGTGAACTGCTCGGAGATGATGGCGTTGTTATCGATCCGGGCTTCCACCTGCCGCGGACCGTCCACGTGGCGGCCGGACGGAAAACGGTAGAGGACTTTTTCGCCGTAGTTGTCCCCGTCCATCCTGGCGGCCAGCCAGCCCACCAGGTTGTGGCGCTTGTCCGGCGTAAACGGCTGAATCAGGAGGAATTCCTCCTTGGCCTCGCCGGGAAGCCGGGCCACGATATAGTAGGGACGCAGCGTTTCGGTGCTTCCGGAGGCGGCGTGCTGGGGCACCGACCACTGGTCTTCCTTGTTGTAGAAGACCACCGGGTCGGTCATCTGGTACTGGAGCAGCATCCGGCTCTGGACGCTGAACAAATCCATGGGGTAACGGACATGATCCCGCAGGTAGGCGGGCATCTCCTCCGCGGATTTGAAGAGATCCGGAAAGATCGTCATGTAGGTCTGGATGATGGGGCAGGAGTCGTCATAAACATAGTAGTCCATGCTGCCGTTGTACATGTCGACCACGGTTTTGACGCTGTTGCGGATGTAGTTGAAGCGGTTCTGCCAGGAGGTGGCATAGGGATACCGCGAGGTGGTGGTGTAGGCGTCCTGGATAAAGAACTGCCGGCCGTCCGCCACCACGGTATAGGCTTCCCCGTCGCGCTGCAAGAAGGGAGTGACCTTGGCAAACCGTTCCGGCACCGTGCGGTTGTACTGGATGCGGCTGTCCGGACTGATTTCTCCGGAAATGAGAATATTCAGGTCCCGGAACTGCCAGGCATAGAGAAACCGCCGCAAGAAGGAGTCGAGCTTGACGCCCCCCTGGCCGGCGTAATGGGTGTAGACCGGTCCGTCCTGGCCGGGGTAATTGAATTCCTCCATGTCGCTGTTGACAATGGCAAAGGGCAGGCTATTCAGGGCGTAATAGATCTCGGGGCGGTCCAGGGCGATTTTCCCGACCGGCGGCAGATCGCGCAGAAAGAAATTCGGTCGTCCCCCTTCGGCCACCTCGGTCACCGGGCTCATGGCGACCCCGTAGCCGTGGGTAAACTGGAGGTAGCGGTTGACCCAGCGCTGGGCTTCCGCGGGCAGCTTTTCCGAGGACAGCTCCCGGGTGGAGAGCATGACCTGGCGAAGATCCCCGTCGATCATGTAGCGGTCCGTCTGCACGCTCATAAAATCGTAATACAGCCGGAAAAACTGGATCTGGTTATAACTCTGGAGCAGGGGTCTTTCATCCCACAAGCGCAGGTTCTGGATGGTGCCCTGGTTTTCATCGACGGTGTCCGCCTGGACCTCGCCGCGGGCCGGATGCTCCTTGTTGATCATGTCCGCGAGCCCGTAGGCGTCCCGGGTGAATTCAATGTTTCGGGCGAGAAAATTTCGCTCCCGGTCCAGTTCGCTGGGTTCCACCGACAGACGCTGGACCAGGGCCGGCAGCGCCGCTCCGCCCAGGATGCTTACGACCAGCCACAGGCCGATGCCGAGGGCGATCAGGCGGTAACCGCGGGTGCGCGTGGCCGCCAGCAGCAGGCCCCCGCCGGCCAGGGCTACCACGGTCAGGATGGCGCGGACCGGAATGATGATATGTTTATCCGTGTAGCCGACTCCGAAAACCGTCCCGGTTTTGGAAAAGAGCAGCTCGTATCGTCCCAGCCAGTGGCCGGCGGCAATCAGGATGAAAATAAAAAAGCCCAGGATGAGCAGGTGTTTTCGGGGAGCGCCTTCAAAGGAGAGGGGCTCTCCCTTGAGTCCGCCGGAAACGTAATAAAAAGCGGCGGAAAGTAGCAGCACCAACACCAGCAGGCTCAACAGCCAGGCGCGGATAAGATTGAGAACCGGCAGCGAAAAAACATAAAAGGAGATGTCTTTTTCAAAAACCGGATCGACCTTGTCAAAGGGGACGCAATTTAAAAAGCGTAAAAACATCTCCCACCGGCCGGCCGGCACGCTGGCCAGGACCACCCCCACGATCACCAGGGCCAGGATACCGATCCAGAGCATCAGGCGGCGGGCGTCCTGGTACCTGCTCTGGGACAGCTCCTTGTCCGGCTGCCATTGATAAGACGCCGTGTTCCGATAGGCGGCCAGAAGGTTGGGCGCCGCCACCACGGCAAACACCAGCAGGGCCAGCAGGTAAAGCCAGATCTGGGTGGTTATCCGGACAAACAGCACCTGCTCGTGTCCCAGGCTGGAAAACCAGAGCCAATCGGTGTAAAAGCCCCGGGCCCAGTTAAGGGCGATCAGGATGGCCAGGATAATAAGTCCCCACAACAGAAGTTTGGCACTCTTAGTCAAGCGGGGAAAATCAAGGTCTTCCAGCCGGACCGGCGGCCCGGATTGTCCTGCCAGAGGGCTTTCGTTTTCAAATGGGTTTGTCATGATCATCCTCCTGCTGCTGCTTGGTGGTTTGGTGCCGGATGTCCGGTTCAGGGATATTCGGTTCAGGGATATTCGGGTCAGGGATATTCGGGTCAGGGATATCCGGACCAGGCCGGGCTCTGAACGGCCAGTTTGATTTCATCAGCCTGTTTTAATTGATTCTAACATTTTTTCAGATGACGGCAAGTGGGTTGGTCTTTTTTTACGAGACCATATTTTATGAATATATGGACTTTCGGGAATCCCGGACATTCAAAGAGGAGTAATCCGGGCAGCCTCGTGATGGCGAGGCTGCCCGGATAAAATCCACCTGCAGGTGTTTCCTTCCGGGCGGGCGGCGTCAATGCCGCTGAGGGGTGGCCACGCTTTGGGGCACCCCCTCATAAGGAGTCCTGCGGGTGGATTTCAGGGTTTTGGGGTCCCGCAGTGTTTTTAATATCTCGATGCTTTCCTTCATCCCCCGGAGATGCCGGGCCATGCCAACCGCCATGCCGGTTATGTTGGCCATGGCCTGGATAAAATTGACATCTTCCAGCGTGAAATCCCAGGGTTCGGCGGTATAGATCCGCAAGGCGCCGATGACGCGAGTGCCGGTAACCACGGGAACGGAAAGCAGGGAGGCGATTCCTTCGGTTCGGGCGGCCTCGGGATACTGCAGCCGGGGATCGTCAGAAACATCGGAAATCGCGATGGGGCCTTCCTCCAGAGAGTCGGCAATGGACTTCAGGGCGCTCAGCGGACCCTTGTCGAGATATTCCCGGCTGAGGCCGTGAGAAGCCGCCACCTCGAGCTCATTGGTGTTGCGATTGATGAGAAACAAGGTGCAGCCCTTCACGTCCAGGGCTGTTTTAATGCTTTCAACCGTCATCAAGACCACTTCTTCCGGTTCCCGGGAATGGGAAATGGCATTGGTAACTTTAAGCAAGGTATCGTAATTGAAGAGTTGCTTTTTCATGGTTTCCCCCTTTAGTACATCTTTTTTAAAGATCGCGAAGTATCCCCTCTTCTTAAATTGGCCCGTTTTTATCGGGGCCGGCTTTTTTTAAACAGGTCGGCTTCCGTCAGAACAGGGTTCTTCCGGAAGCCCAGGTAAGCACAGTTTGAGCAGCATGACGTTTCTCCTCAGGGGAAAATTATGATCAGGCGTAAATCAGGAACATTTCAGGCCCGGGCTGTGGTTGATAGCCGAAGATCAAGGTTGGGAAGCGGCCCCGGGAACGGTGGCGGCTGTTAGTGGTAAATCGCGCCTGATATTGAAATTATATCATCCTGATAATGACAAAACAAACTATATTGAACAAGAACCACCGATTTTTTATAACCTGAGCAGGCGCCGGGACTGGTCCGGCCTCGTTCGAAACGAGGGCAAAGCCGACCGGGAGTCTTGCCACCGGTCCGGGACCTGAATTCGCCCTCCGGTCGGAGGCACTATTGTCCAAAATAAAATTTCAGCGGTCTCGTTGGAAGTGATTTTTATTCGCACCTGGCCCCTTTTGGGGGCCGGTTACAACCGTCCGCTAAATTTCTCGAACTCGGGCTGACGCCCTCAGACAGCGAGAAATTCTTAACGCGGCCGGTTGCAACCGGCTTTTCCCCAAAAGGTGCCAATGGTGCTCATAAAAACCACTTCCCCCGAGTTCATTTTTACAGGCAAAACAGGACCTGATTTTTCAACAAACTTTCGGCTTAATAATAACAACAGCCTGGGTGATAAAAAGGTCGTTTTTTTATTATTTTGGACAACAACGGGCCGGAGGCGGGATTGATATTCAGGAGTGGTCCTGCTATATGGTATCAGTAAGGAATAACGGTTTCGTAAAAAGTCCCTACCTCGTCATTCCGGCGAATGCCGGAATCCAGAACCATTTGATTCCACACCAGGGAGATCCACCATGATTAACGGGAAAAAAAGTCGGTCACTGTTTTTTGCGATTCTGCTCCTGGCGGGGGCCGTTCATCTTTGCGGCTGCCACTATATCTTCAAAGCGATGATCCACGGCACGCCCAATATCGATGATCTGGATCTTTTTCCTTACCGGACCATCAGGGCCGCGCCCGAGCCCCGTCCCTGGCCCCGGGCTGATGATTACAACACCGCCATTCTTGATCCGGAACTCCGGGACACCCTGGAAGACTACGGCACGGTTGCCTTTGTGGTGCTGAAGAAAGGCCAGGTTCAATACGAGGAGTACTGGCACGGGTACGCGCCAAAGATCAACTCCAACTCCTTTTCCGCGGCCAAATCCATCGTCAGTATCCTGGTGGGCCAGGCCCTGGACCAGGGATATATCGACAGCCTGGACCAGCCGGTAGGTGATTTTCTGCCGGAATTCGCCACCGGCCGGAAAAAAGAGATCACCATCCGGAACGTTCTGATGATGGCCTCGGGCCTGAACTTTGACGAGGCCTATAACGAGCCTTTCAGCCACACCACCGACGCTTACTACGGCAAAAACCTGCGGCGGCTGATCAACTCCCTGGAAGTGGTGGAAGAGCCCGGCACGGTCTACTCTTATCGCAGCGGCGACACCATGCTGCTGGGCATGGTCCTGGAGGCGGCCACCGGCATGCCCCTCAGTGATTTTGCCGAAAAAAATCTGTGGCAGCCCCTGGGCGCGGTTGGTGACGCCCAGTGGAGCCTGGACCGGGCCGGCGGCCTGGAAAAGGCTTATTGCTGTTTTTACGCCAACGCCCGGGATTTCGCCCGGATCGGCCATCTTTACCTCAACCGCGGCCGGGTCAACGGCCGGCAGCTCGTCCCGGAAAGCTATGTCAAGGAGTCGCTGGAGCCCATCAGGTTGCCGAATCGAAAGGGTGAAACAGTGGATTATTACGGTTACCAGTGGTGGCTGTACAATTTTTCGGAAACGCCCGTTTACTATGCCCGCGGCATTCTGGGGCAATATATTTTCGTGATTCCGGACAAGGATATGGTGGTGGTCCGCCTGGGACATCAGCGCAGCCGGATGCAGGTGGAGCATCACCCCCGGGAGGTCCACACCCTTATCCGGGGCTTTATGACGACTTTTTAACCCGGCCGCCAGCGGTAGCCCCCGGCAGTATGTCCCCGCCGGTCCACCCCCGCCGGGGCGCTTTTCCCCTCAAGACGCTTTTTTTAGCCCGGATATTTCATGAAATCCAAAATGACAATTTGTATTTTTGGAATGACTGCTAAGTTCAGTATAAATATCTGAAATAATACAACAAAGCAATGTTTTTTTAAAAATTTCATGAAATATCCGGGTTACAGCACCAGGGCCAGCAATCCGAATAAGAGCATCAGTCCGGCCAGGACCAGGACGAGGTAGAGGGCGTTGCCGGTTTGCGTCTTTTTTTGCTGTTCCCGGAGAAGTTCCACCTGGTGGTCGCTCAAGCCGGCGCAGTGGGGGCAGGAGTCGGCGGTTTTGTCATGGGTGAGGCCGCACCGCGGGCAGATTTTCCGGTTGCGGGATTCTTTCAACTGCTGCCGCAGCAAAAAGGCTCTGGCGATTAAGCTCATGGGCGTCTATCCAGTCAAAACAATATCAGATTCATGACAGCCGGCCAAGGACGGCCGCGTGGCTGGTCAGCCGGCGTCCAGAATTTCACGGACAATGAGTCCCAGCTCCCGCATGGCAAAGGGTTTTTGCAAAAAATTGACCCCTTCTTCCAACACCCCCCGGTGGGCGATGACATCGGCGGTATAGCCGGACATGAATATGGTTTTAATGCCCGGATAAAAGGAGTGCAGCTGACTGGCCAGGTCGCGGCCGTTCATTTCCGGCATGACCACGTCGGTCAGCAGCAGATGAATCTCCCGGGGGTGTTTTTCGGCCAGGCGAATCGCTTCTCCGGGCGTTCCCGCGGACAGAACCCGGTACCCCAGGTCTTCCAGCATGAGCTGGCCCATTTCCCGGATGGACGATTCGTCTTCCACCAGCAGCACCATCTCACCCTGGCTGGTCGGAATCTGCTGCCGGGGTTCGCTGGGGCGTTGCTCTTCTTCTGTTTCGTACTGGCAGGGCAGGTATATCTTGAAGGTGGTGCCCCGGCGCGGTTCGCTGTACACGGAAATAAAACCGTTGTTTTGTTTGACAATGCCGTAGACCATGGCCAACCCCAGGCCGGTCCCCTGGTTGACGTCTTTGGTGGTGAAGAAGGGTTCGAAAATATTTTCCCGAGTCTGGTTATCCATGCCGCAGCCGTCATCACTGACAACCAGCATCACGAAATTACCGGGCAGAAAACCAGGTTGTCGGGCGCAATAGTCCTCGTCAAAGGTGACCGGGTGGGTTTCGATGGTCATTTTACCCACGCCGCCGATGGCGTCCCGGGCATTGACGCAGAGGTTGACCAGAATCTGTTCCACCTGGGAGGGGTCAAATTTTATGGGCCACAATTTGCTGTCCGGCAGCCAGATCAACTCGATATCTTCACCGATGAGGCGCCGCAGCATCCTGAGCATGCCTTCCACGGTCTGGTTCAGATCGAGTATTTTGGGGCTGACGGTCTGCTTGCGGGCAAAGGCCAGCAGCTGCCGGGTGATTTCCGAGGAACGCCGGGCGGCCTTGAATATCTCCGAAAGATTGGCATAAACCGGCTCGGACGGATCAACCTTGTCCAGGGCCAGTTCGGTGTAGCCGAGGATGACGCTGAGCATATTGTTGTAATCGTGGGCTACCCCGCCGGCCAGCCGGCCCACTGATTCCATTTTCTGGGCCTGCTGGAGCTGGGCCGTTATCCGCAGATGTTCGGTGATATCGTGTTTTACCGCCACAAAGTTGATGATGCGGTCCGAGGCGTCAAAAACCGGGGAAATGGTCACCTCTTCGGTGTAAAAGGAGCCGTCTTTGCGCCGGTTAACCATGCGGCCTTCAAATATCATGCCGTTGGTTATGGTTTCCCACAGGTCCTGGTAAAAGGACTTGTCCTGCCGGCCGCTTTTCAACAGGCGCGGGTTACGACCAAGCACCTCCTGGCGGCAATATCCGGTGGTACTTTCAAAGGCCGGGTTGACGTACTGGATGGTGCCTTCGGGATCAGTAACCACGATCATGTCGCCGGCTTGTTCAATGGCGGCCAGCAGGCGCTCCCGCTCGGCTTCAGCCTCTTCGCGGGCGGTAATATCCTGAAAGACGCAATAGGTCTGTTTAAAGCTGCCGTCAGGGTTATAGCCGATTCGACCGTTGAATTCCACCACCACCGCCTGACCGTTTTTGTGGCGCATAATATAATGGTGGCCTTTCAATTGGCCCAGTTCCTTGAATTTTGATAAATTTTTCTCGAAATTGTTCCGGGGGTCGGGTAGCAGAAATTCGTCAAACCGGTGGCCGATAACTTCTTCCCGCTGATACCCCAGGTTCTGCGACCAGGCCGGGTTGACGTCCAGAAACCGGCCTTCTTCGTCCAGGGACTGGTAGGGTATGGGGGCGTATTCATACAAAGTTCTGAATTTTTCCTCGGACAGGCGCAGGGCTTCCTCGAATCGTTTGCGCTCGGAGATATCACGGGTGATGGAAATAATATGCGGAGCGTTGTTGATGGAGATGACCCGGCCTGACATGAGGGCGGTGGTGAGGCTGCCGTCCTTGCGGCGGAAGCGGGCTTCCAGGTTGTTGTAAAAACCGTTCTGCCGCAATCCACGAATCAGTTCCTGGCGGTCGGCCGGATCATGCCAGATGTTGATATCCAGAGAGGTCTTGCCGATCACATCCTCTCTGGTATAGCCGGTCAAACGGGTAAAACCCTGATTGATATCAATATACAGACCGTCTTCCAGGCGGTTGATGTTGACCGCGTCCGGGCTGGCGTCAAAGGTCAGCCGGAAGACTTCCTGGCTCTGCTGGAGGCGTTTTTCCGTCTCCATTTTATGCAGGGCAAAGGCCAGATCGCCGGCCACTTCCGCCAGCAGCTCCTGTTCCCGGGTGTCCCGGGCAAAGGCGGCCGGAACGGAGACGACCAGGACGCCATAGATTCTGTCGCCCAATGACAGGCGGCTGCTCAGGCCGGCTTGCTTGGAGTATCCCCGCGACAGCGGGCAGCCGAGACACTGGAAAACAGGGTCGGTTATGACCACTATCCTCTGGCGTTGAAGAGCCTGCTGCACGCAGAGCGGGAAGCGGCCCTCTTCCAGGGATTGCCGCATCTCCTGGAAACCTTCGTTAAAACCGGAAGCGGCGGTCATTTTAATCTTCTGGTTAATCTTCTGATTAATATTCCGGTTAACAGTCCGGTTAACCTTCTGTTCTGATTCCTTGAACAGGACAATCCAGGCTTTGTGATAACCCATGGTTTCGGTCAGGTTGGCGCAGGCCTGTTCAATCAGCCGGCCGGGATCGCTTTCCGACACGATCAGCTGGTTGACCTGGCGTATCGCCCTCAGGACCCGGTTGAAGTGGTCCAGTCGGAGTTCGTTGTCCCGGAGCCGTCGAAGGGAAAGACAGGCGATCATGGCCACCGCTGAAAAGACCCCCACCAGGATGGATTCCATGAAAAAGGGCTGCTCCCGCCAGCCCCGCAGAATTTCCGGCCAGACCGGAACCTCGGCCAGGCTTGCCGTTACGGCCCATACCGCCGGGGTGATAAAGGCCTGGTAGCAGAACATA
>JAWOCW010000166.1:0-13848 GCA_046483615.1 Desulfosudaceae bacterium | reverse complement strand
GAAGCGTCAGTCATCCATTCATACTGGTGCAGCTTTCCCCAGTGCCACTGGTCAGGCCTCGGACCCAGCTTTTTTTCCAGCAGTTCGACCGCGTCCAGTACGGTGGCGGCCAGGATGTCATGGCGCTCCTCGCTGGTGTCGGTGGTGACATCATCCCAGAAAGGACTGCGACGGCCCCGTTCCGTGAGGTGATCATGCAGGGCCGAGTAGGACATCAGGAAAAATTCCGTCAGCGATTCCCAGGCCGGGGTGTCGGTGCCGCCGCATTCGTCCGCGAACAGGTTTCGGGCCAGGCAGGTTAAAAAGGCTCCGCAAAAAGCCGCGCCGGCCGAATCCACCCGCATGTCTCCATCAAAATCTTCCAGGACCCGCAAACCGCGGGCCGCTTTTTTTCGCGCCGCCGGATCATTTTCCCAGGTTGAAGCCATCCGGGCCGCCGTGGTTTCGTTTAAAAGCGCTTCCTGGATGACAGCCACGAACCGGGAATGGGTGTCCAGTTGCATGGCCTTGGCGTCCGCCACGGTAAATTTGTCCGTGGCTTCAATCATCTCCTCGAGGCGCCGGGCCCGGTCGGGATAATACCAGCTGGAGGATAAAACATGGGGAAAATCCGCCGGTACGGTCCGGTTGTTGGCGGTGCCCAGGTAGCCCTGTTCGGGATTTTTAACGGAGGGATGCATGGAGGGGTCAAGAAAACCCTGCCAGTCATAGGCGCCGGTCCAGCCCGGCGAAGGGCAGAGGCCCCGTCCCTTTTTGCGCAAGGGGAAGCGGCCGGTGACCTGCCAGGCGATGTCGTTTTCGTCGGCCATGACCAGGTTGAGCGGAATGATGCTGGTCTCGCTGCCGGTATGCTCGAGTATTTCGTCCACCGACGTGGCTGTCATGGTTTTGAAGAAGGCATCCATGGTCCGGTCCGGTTCAAAGGCCGCCCAGCTCACGGCCAGGCCCAGGGATTGATCCGCCGGCAGGGGGACCAGCGGGTGGCGGGGCGGGGCGGTCAGAATGTTGTTCAGCAGCGGGCCGTGAACTGTTTCGTGGACCGTTTTGGTAACATCTTCCTCCCCTTTGACCCGGAAAGTCTCCTGGCGGGTGGTGGTCTGGAGCCATTCGCCCTGGTAAAGATAATAGAGCCCGTCATCTTTTTGTTTCAGCTTTTCCAGGAAAATATCCTGGTTATCGGCCATGACCATGGTCATGCCCACCGCCATATGCCGGTTGTATCCCGCGATAATGCCGGGCACGCCGGCCAGGGCCACCCCCGCCCCTTCCAGCCGGCCGCAGCGCACCTTGATCAGGTGCCAGTAGGAGGGCATGGCCAGGGGCAGGTGGGTGTCGTTGGCCAGGATAGGTTTGCCGGAAGCGGTGCGCCGGCCGGACACCACCCAGTTGTTGGAGGCGGCGGCGGCCGGCACGATCAGCCGGTTGGTCTGGCTGATCGTCGCGAAAAGGTCCCGCAGCTCCCGCGTCGCGGGCGCCAGGTCGAGGCCGGCCAGTTTTTCCATTTCCTGGAAGGGCAGCGGTTCGTCCGGGTAGATGGGCGTCAGCCAGGCCAGTTTTTCCGGCGCGATCCGTCCGGCCAGGTTGAGAATACCGATTTCTTCGTGCAGATTCTGGGCCAGGCCCAGGGTCAGAACAATAAAGACCGAGACCGAATCGATGGGTTCCCATTTTTCCGGGGCGTGGCCCGACATTTTGATGGTCATGGGCAGGTTGTCTTCGGCCAGGTAGGCGTTGACCCCGTCACTGTATCGTTGCAACAGATGGCGCAGTTCAGGAGAGGCTGATTCATACAACACCTCGGCTATTTCCGCCACGTTCAGAGCGCGCAGATACATGTCCATTTCCAGGGTGGCCGGCCCGACCATTTCCGACAGGCGGCCCTGGCCCACCAGCCGGAATCCTTCCATCTGGGCGAAACGGTCACAGGCGTTGACATAGCCGATGGCTACCACCAGATCCTCCAGGCTGCGGGCGTCGATAAAAGGGATACCCAGATCGTCTCTTTGCACGGTTACCGGATCGGCCAGGCCGGGCAGAATTTTTTCTCCCTCGGTCGGCGGCAGGGCATTGTTGAACCTGGTGTCCAGAAGAGAGTGACAGCCGCTCCCTAAAAAAAACAGGATGATTATGGCGGCGCCGGCCGCGGAAAAAAAGTGTCTTTGCCTGAAAAGTGACCTTGCCATATTTTTTCACCTTGACTAAGATTAATAATTAAGGATAAATTTAATTGTTCGGACGATTGTTCAATGTATAATACTGAAAAAAGAGAGGCAGTCAAGAAAAAATTATGAAAACCATTGCCTATTTTGATGCTACCCATGACATGCCCGAAGAGATTATCGCGGCGGCGGGATTCCGGCCGTACAAGATCTTCGGTGATGTTCACGCCTCCAACGATCCCGCCGACCAGTACCTGCAATCTTTTTTCTGCCCGGCCGCCCGGAGCGCTCTGACCGAGGCCCTGGCCTCTTCCGGGCAATGGGCCGGAATCGTCATCGCCCAAGGGTGCAACGCCACCAACCGGCACCATGATGTCTGGCGGCGTCATGTGGAAACGCCCTTTCTGCACTGGTTCAACACCCCGTTTAAAAACGACGTCCCGGCTGTTCGCTTTATGAAAATGGAACTGTGGCGGCTGATCGACGCCATCCTCCGGCAGTTCGGGGTGAAAATTACCGAGGAGATGGTGGCCGAGGCCAACCGCCAATCCAATCAGATCAAAAAAGACCTGCGATCCCTGGCCGCGCTTCGGGGGGAAAAAGACATCACCAACCGGGAATACCTGGAAATTCTGATTAAGTGCCTGAAACTGCCGAAACCGGAGGCGGCCGCGGCCGCCGCGGCCGCCGTCAGCGAGATGAACCGGCGGGGGCCGTTTCCGTCCGATAAAAAGAAGATCCTGCTGACCGGTTCCGACGTGACCTATCCGGAGTTTATGGACCAGGTCGACCAGGCCGGGTTCCGGGTGGTGCGGGACGACCTGTCCGTGGGGGAACGCTATTTTGCCACCCTGATACCGGAAGAGGGTGACCCCCTGGAAGCCCTGGCCCGTTATTACCTGACCATCCCCCGGCCGGCCACCAAACTGGGCCTGCGGGACAGGATCGGGTACCTGGAAACGGCCCTGGCGGAGTCCGGCCTGGAAGCCGTCATTTCCCAGAATCTCAAGTTCTGCGAGCCCTTTGCCTATGATTCCGTTTCGGTTAACAAGGCCTTGAAAGAAAAGGGGGGCCGGGTCCTGCATCTGGAGCGGGAGTATACCCCGGAGCCGGACCAGCAATTGACAACCCGTTTGGCCGCTTTCGCGGAAATGGTGGCATAAGATGAATTCAGAAACAGAGCAATCAACCGTTCGCTCGGCCGAAGCCGTCCGGGTCAACACCCTGCCGCACGCCAAGGACCTGAAGTGGCCCATGACCTGGTATTTTCTGCGGGGCAAGCTCCATACCCTGCTGCCCTGGAAGAAAACCGCCTGGACCTGCGCCGGTTTTCCCATAGAACTGCTGCTGGGCCTGGATATATTTCCGCTGCACCCGGAAAACATGGCCACCGTGGCCGCGGCCCAGAAGCAGTCCCAGCGGCTGATCGAGCACGCTGAAAGCATGGGCTATTCCCGGGACATCTGCTCCTATTGCAAAACCAACCTGGGCGCGGTGGATCTCGGGGTGGGGCTCAAGGAAGGCGGCATTGCCCGGCCGGACATAATCACCTGCACCAATACCATCTGCGACACCCACTGGAAGTGGTTCCAGATCCAGGCGGAAAAATTAGACGTTCCCCTGTTCGCCTTTGATTGCCCCAAGATCGTCAGCGGCACGGATGAGCGGACCATTGAGGGATATATCTCCTACCTGGTCGAGCAGTTTTACGATTTTTTCGAGTTCGTCAAAAAACACACCGGCCGGGAACCCGACCTCGATAAAATGATCCGGGCCTCGGAAAAATCCGAACAGATGAGCGCCCTGTGGCGGGATATTTACGAATATCGCAAGTGTTCTCCGGCGCCTTACAGCATGGCCGAGACATCAGCCTCGTTTTTTCCCCTGGTGGTCATGCCCGGAGGAAAATCCGGCATCAGGTTTTTTGAAAAGATCCGGGGCGACGTCAGTCAACGGGTCGAGCGGGGGCAGGGTACCCTGACCAGCGGAACCGAACGCTACCGGCTGCTGTTCGAAGGAATCCCCTTCTGGTACCGGATGCGGTTCATGTATGACCTGGCCCGCTACAGCGCCGTGGTCGTGTATGAGCCCTACACTTTTGCCTTCGCCCCGCCCAAGCCGGTCGGCCTGAGCTACCCGGAAACCCTGCGCCATGTCGCCCGGATCATGATGGACCTGCCCTACTCCTACCATCTTGAAAAGCGCATCGCCTACTTTCAGCAGGTTATTTCCGAATACCGGATCGACGGCGTCATCCTGCATGAGAACCTCTCCTGCCGGCCGTCCAGCACCGGCATGATCGACCTGAAAAACGTGCTCCAGGAAGAGTGCGGCATTCCGGTGCTGATCCTGCATTGTGACATGAATGATCCCCGGGCTTTTGCCGAGGCGCAGATAAACACCCGGATCGAAAGTTTCATCGAGCTTATGGAAAATAACCGGCGTTAACCCGGACGGCTTCGTAAAAAGTCCAATATCTTCGTTGCGCTTCATCCCTCGGAATCTCACGTACTGTTAAGTACGCTGCATTCCTCTGGATTTCGCGCGCCTTGATCTTGAACTTTTTACTTTGCCGTCCCAATTTGGACTTTTTACGAAATCATCAACCCGGATATGTTATGAAATTATTTTGCAAATACCACCCCACCAGGCCGGCCCATTGGACCTGTCCCGGATGCCAGGCCCATCTTTGTCCGGATTGCGTCCTGGAAAGGGAAAAAGGGAGTCAGGGGGTGGTTTACGGTAAGATTTATCTTTGTCCCCAGTGCCGCCTCCAGGCCGACTGGGTCGGGGCCTCCAGCCTGATTGAACCATTCTGGCAGCGTTTGCCGGTTTTTTTTGCCTACCCGTTTAAATCCCAGCCTTTGTTGTTCAATATCTTGTTAACGATTCTGGCCGTTTTTTTTGGCTGGGTGCCTTTTTTCAATCTTGTACTTTTTGCCATACTCATCAAATACGCCTACATGATTCTGCAAAAGACAATTTATGGCGACCTGCGCCCGCCGGCCTATAATACTATTATTGATTTTAACAATATGCTGCCGGTTATAAAGCAGTGGTTCCTGTTTTTTCTACTGGGTGTCCTGGGAATCTTCGTTTTCGGACCCGCCGGTATGGTGGGCGGGTTGTTGTACATCATGGCCGCCATTTTTCTGACCCCGGCCATGATTATTCTGCTGGCGACTTCCGAGCGCCTGTCTCATGCCTTGAATCCGGTCATGTCCGTCGGCATGGTCATGCGGATCGGGGCGGGTTACCTGTTAATGTGGTTTCTGCTGGCCCTGCTGTTTTTCGCCCCGTCTACCTTGATTTACCTCACCTCAAAGGTGCTGCCGGTTTATGTGAACGTTTTTATTGTTCATTTCGCGCAGAATTATTATACCTTTGTGGCCTATTTTTTAATGGGTTACGTCATTCTGCAGTATCACGAGCGGCTCAACTACAGCATTGACTTTGAAGATTTCCATGATCCCGCGGCGGAACCGAAACAGGCGGCGGAGGCGGCCGATCCCCAGCAGGAGATCATAGATCAGGCCGAAATCATGACCAAGGAAGGTAAACCCGAAGAGGCGCTTGATTATATCAGGGAAATGACCGCGGCCGGCGGCATAGCCAGTCTCGTCCTGCTGGAACGTTTTTATCGCCTGCTTCACCTTCAAAAAGAAGTGCCGGAAATGATGGAGCAGGGAAGTGAACTGATCCATAAACTGGTCAAAGAGAAGGAGCAGAAAAAAGCCTGCCAGGTTTATATTGAATGCGTCTCTCAAAGCAAAGATTTTCAGCCGGCTTCCTATGATCTGTTCAAGCTGGGCGGCTGGTTCCAGGAAAGCGGCCAGATCAAGGCCGCCGCCAACGCCTTGAACAGGCTGATCAAATATTATCCCGAAGACCCTTTTGCTCCCAAGGCCTATTTTCAGCTGGCCCGGATTTATAACGAAAATCTGAATGACGCCGCCAGGTCCCGGAAAATTATCACCGTGCTGAAGAAACGCCATCCGGACCATGATATCATTCCCTTTGCCGAACGATACCTGGCCGGGCTGGAAGCGTGAAATATCCGGTTATTCGCTCCGGTCCAGCATGAGGGCCTCCCGGGAATCGGGGAACCTTGATACCAGGAGGCGGCGGCATTTCTCGTATTTCCCCTGATTGCCGGCGGCTTTAAAAGCCCGGCCCAGTTTCAGCAGGATGACCGGCAGCTCCGGAACGTCGGATTTCTTTTTTAAAAACATGGCGATGATTTTTTCGGCTTTGTCCGTGTCGCCCAGGGAAATGAAGACGGAGGCCAGCCGGACATAAAGCCGCAGCGGCAGCCTGGGGCGGCCGGCCGTCTTGAGATAATCGCTGAACAATTCGCCGGCCTGCTGGTAATGCTCCGGTGAAGAGCTGTAGATTTTGAGCAGATTGACGGCGGTGGCATGAAAAACCCTGGTTTCCGGCTTCATTTTGGCGATTTTGTATTTGCTGTGGATGATTGCCGGATTATCGGGGGCCTCTGCCAGGGCGTTATCAAGGATTTCCAGCGCCTCTTCAATTTTCAATTCCCCGGCCGCCTTCAGGGCCTGCTCGATATAAACAGGAGTCGGATCTTCGGGCGGTTCTTCGATGGCGGCCGCGTTTTCGATATGCAGCAGATGGCGGCTGACCAGGCCGATCAGGCCGCCGCCGATAAAGCCGCCGACATGGGCCAGGTAGGCCACGTTACTTGGTCCGCCCCAGTAGATGGCGAACAGTTCCTTGCCGATCCATACGGGCAGCAGGAGGATGGCGGGCGTTTTGATATAGTTGAAATATATCCCCAGCGAATAAAAGACCCTGATCCGGTTTCTGCCGTACAAGGTGGCCAGAATTCCCATTAAACCGGAAATGGCTCCGGAAGCTCCGACCAGGGGGATGCCGCTGTTCAGATTAAAGGCCCAGAACAGCCCCACCGAACTGCATCCGGTCAGAATATAGGCCGGCAGAAAAAAGTACCGCCGCATGCCCGTTTCCACCAGGCAACCGGCCAGCCACAGAAAGACCATGTTTCCCAGCAGGTGCATGAAACCGCCGTGCAGAAACATGTGCGTAAAAAAGGAGACCTCATCCGGGAAGCCGGGCTTGAAGCCGAACCGGTAACTGACAATGTCTGACAGACGGTCATCATATTCAGTCCTCAATTGACGCCATTTTTCGTAATGGTCGTCGGATTCGGTGATGATTTCGCCGGACCGCAATTTTTTCAGAAAAGAGGCGTCGGCCATGATTCTCATGGCATAACCATACAATTCTTCTTCATCCGATAAGTCGGGAGCGGGCGGAGGCGGGACGGTGGACTGGTCTTGAAGGTAGTCGCGGTAAGCCGGAATTTCGAGGCCGGGCAGATCGGACTGGACATAAAACCGGGCCGCTTCCATCTGCCGACGGTCATCGCTCATCTGAAAAAGTAAAAACACCAGGCAATTTATCAGAATCAGGGAAATGGTCAGGTAGGGCGGGTTTTTCCAGCTTATCTGGCCTGTCAGTGGTATAATAATCATTATGCCGGGTTAATAAGTCCAAGCATGGTTGGCAATGGCTAACCTTTCTAGATAGCGCGTGAATGCCTCTTTATATAACAATCCCCGGCGACCGGCAACCATTTATTGAACCAGATTCTTGAACCGGATTCTTGAAACGGGCGTCGGAAGATGTTATCAAACGAGCCATGTCCGGTGGGAGATGTTCTTCAAACAGTTGCCGCGGCGTCAGTTTGTTGTTATGATGAAAAGTTGAAGGTTCAGGAGGCAGGGGTCTTAAAAGAGAAAGTTCATAGACATAGACCAGGATTATTAAACAGGTTGCCAATGCGTATTCATAAACAAAAGATAATGCAGGCGGTTTTGCCGTGGCTGATAACGACTCTGGTCCGGTTATGGTTCGGGACGGTGCGGGTAAAGGTGATTGATAAGGAGATATTTAATCAATATTTTACCAACGAACGTCAGACCGGTAACGTGGTTGCCGGGGCCTGGCATCGCAATGCCGTTTTCTTTTTTTATTATTTCCGGAAAATGAAAAACGCCTGCATCATGGTCAGCAGCAGTAAGGACGGCGACCTGGTCACCGGAATCGCCCGCCGTTTCGGTTACGATGTCATCCGGGGATCATCTTCCAAAGGCGGCCGGTCCGCCCTGGTGAACATGGTTGATTACATGAAAGGCAATGACGAGTCCTCTATTTGCGGCACCCCGGTGGACGGTCCCCGGGGACCAGCCCGGCAGATGAAAAGGGGCATGCTGGTCCTGGCCCGGGACGCCGGCGCTTATTTTGTTCCCATGGCCTGTTCCGGGAGCCGGGTAATCACCTTTCACAAGGCCTGGGATAAAACCATCATTCCCCAGCCGTTCAGCAAAATGGTCCTCACCTTTGGTACCCCCATCCGGATTCCGGAAGATATTTCGGACGAAGACCTGGAGCTGGTGCGGCAGGCGGCGGAAAAAGACCTTGATGCCATCACGGATAGAGCCGATCAGATTACCGGTTACCAGCTCGAGAACCCGTCCTCTTCGGCCAATTAAAACAACAATTCATCCGGAGCAAGCAGGAGCCAGATTATATGCCCATGTCAGATGATTTCAAGAATCGCCTTTTTCCGATTATTGACCGCGTTGCCGAACATTTCGGGACCCCCTTTCATATTTATGATGAAACCGGTATCAGGCAGACCGGCGCGGCGGTAGTAGACGCTTTTGCCGGGGTTGAGAATTTCCGGGAATTTTTCGCCGTCAAGGCCCTGCCGAATCCACGCATCCTTGAAATTATGAGGGAGATGGGATTCGGGTTTGACTGCAGTTCCATACCGGAGCTGATTCTTGCCCGGCAGACCGGTGCCCGGGGCGAAGATATCATGTTTACCTCCAATAATACCACCAGCCAGGAATTTCAGGAGGCGCTGGGTCACGGCGGTTGTATTCTGAACCTGGATGATATCACCCTGATTGACAAGGTGCCGGCCATGCCGGAACTGATCTGTTTTCGCTACAATCCCGGTAACAAGAGGACCGGCAACGAGATTATCGGCAATCCCGTGGAAGCCAAGTACGGGCTGACCCATGACCAGATGATTCATGCTTACCAGGCCGCCCGCGGACGGGGGGCCAGCCGGTTCGGGCTGCACGCCATGATCGCCTCCAATGAACTCAATTATAAATATATGGTGGCCACGGCTCAAATGCTGCTGGAACTGGCCGCGGATATTGCCGCCAAGCTGCCGCTTACCTTTGAATTTATCAATATCGGGGGCGGCTTTGGCATTCCCTATCAGCCGGAAGATGAGCCCCTGGACATCGCTTCCATGGGCCGCGAGATCGTGGCCGCTTTTTCCGATTTTTCCCGGCAGAACGGATATATGCCGGGGCTGTTCATTGAAAGCGGCCGTTACATGACCGGACCTCACGGCGCCCTGGTTACCCGGGTCATCAACCAGAAGCATATTTATCGTGATTACGTCGGGGTGGACGCCTGCATGTCATCCCTGATGCGGCCGGCGCTTTACGGGGCTTATCACGAGATCAGCGTGCCCGGCAAAGAAGACGGCCTCCGCAAGCCGGTGGACGTGGTCGGCGCTCTGTGCGAAAACAACGACAAGTTCGCCATCCAGCGACCATTGCCGGAAATCGCGGACGGCGATCTGATGGTCATGCATGATACCGGCGCCCACGGCATTGCCATGGGCTTTAATTACAACGGCCGGTTGCGTCCCCAGGAGCTGCTGCTGCGTCAGGACGGCACCGTGGAAAGGATTCGCCGGCCGGAAACCCCGGCCGATTATTTCGCCACCCTTGATTTTGAAAAGGATGAACTGGATTTGTAAGGCGCGGTCGCGCTTTATGACAGGATCCTTTTCAACAACATCTTTTATGAAGTGCGCCAGACTATGAAACCCGTAGTAGTCATCATGGGCCGTCCCAACGCCGGCAAGTCGACTCTATTCAATCGCGTTACCCGTTCCCGGGATGCCATTGTTGACGATATGCCGGGAGTTACCCGGGACCGTCACTATAAAGACGCCGTTTGGAACGAGCGTTCGTTTACCCTGGTCGATACCGGTGGTTTCATGGGCGACCATGACGATCCCTTCATGGAAAAAATTCGTTTTCAGATAGATGAGGCCGTCAAGCACGCCGACGCCGTCATTATGATTCTGGACGGTAAGGGCGGTTTGTCCCCGTTTGACCGGGAAATGCTGCCTTTGCTGCAAAAGCTGGAGTGTCCGGTTTTTTACCTGGTCAACAAGATTGACGGGCCGGAAAAAGAGGCGGACATCTACGAATTTTACAGTCTGGGCATTGAGAACCTCTATCCGGTATCGGCCGCCCATGGGTACGGTTTGACCGATTTTCTGGACGAGCTGGTGGAAACCTTTCCGGAATCAGTCGCGGAGCCGCCGGGAGAGAAGGCTCATATAGCCGTGGTCGGTCGGCCCAACGTGGGCAAATCAACCCTGATCAACCGCGTTCTCGGAGAAGATCGGCTCATCGTCAGTGATGTGCCCGGCACCACCCGGGACAGCCTGGATACTTTGTGCGAAAGAAAAGGCCGCTCTTACCTGCTGATAGACACGGCCGGGTTGCGGAAAAAAAGCCGGGTCCGGGAAAAAATCGAGAGGTTTTCAGCGGTTAAAACCCTGAAAAGCCTGGAACGATGCGACGTGGCCCTGATCGTCTGCGACGCTTTGCAGGGGGTGGGGCAGCAGGACGTCACCATTGCCGGCTACGCTTACGAACGCGGTTGCGGCTGTATTTTCCTGGTCAATAAGTGGGATGTCGCCAAACAACAGGGGGAAAAACCCAAAAAGTTTATCGATGATATCAGGGACGAGGCCAGATTCCTCAGTTACGCTCCGGCCCTGACCGTGTCCGCCAAAACCGGCTTTAATGTCAGCAAAGTATTCGAGCAGATCGACGCGGTTTACGCCCAGTATTGCTGCCGCGTAAATACCGGTACCATCAATACCATTATCGAACGGGCGGTGGCCCGCAATGAACCATCGTTGTACCGGGGCCGTCGGCTGAAGTTTAACTACGCCACCCAGATCTCGGAAAAACCGCCGACCTTTATTTGCTTTGTCAATTTTCCGGAAGGGGTGCATTTTTCCTACCAGCGTTACCTGGTCAACTGCATCCGGCGGGATACCGGCCTGGACCGGGTGCCCATCAGGCTGTATTTCCGGCAGAAAACCGGTCGGAGAGACTATGGCAGCGGCGGCCGCGGCCGGCCGGCCCGCTCAAACCGTTCCCGGAAAAGATAAAATCGCCCCGTCAGCCCGGCCCTTTTCGGCCGGCCCTCACAGGACCATCAGGATGAATGACCTGTTTGAACATAATCGTCAGCAGAGCGCCGCTGCTTTTCAACCCCTGGCTGACAGGATGCGGCCCCGCCGCCTGTCCGATCTGGTCGGTCAGAACCATCTGACTGAAGCCGGTTCGTTGATCCGGACGGCCCTGGAGTCGGACCAGCTTTTTTCCATGATTCTGTGGGGGCCGCCCGGCTGTGGCAAAACCACCCTGGCCCATATTATCGCCCATACCACCGGCGCCGTCTTTGTCAGCCTTTCGGCGGTTCTGTCCGGGGTCAGCGATATCCGCAAAGTGATAGACGGGGCCAGGGATCGGCGGGCCCAGTTCGGCAAGACCACCATTTTGTTCGTGGACGAGGTCCACCGCTTTAATAAATCCCAGCAGGACGCTTTTCTTCCCCATGTGGAGAATGGTCTCATCACCCTCATCGGCGCCACCACTGAAAATCCTTCTTTTGCCATTATCCCGGCGCTGATGTCTCGTTGCCGGCTTATTACCATGGAGCCCGTGCCGGACGAGGACATGACCGCGTTACTGCAAAAGACAATGGCTGATACTGAACATGGTCTGGGGCAGACCGGCCTGAGGTTGAGCGAAGAAGCGCTGGCACATCTTGTTTCTACCGCTGATGGTGATGTCCGCACCGCTTTAAACGGGCTGGAGGCGGCCGTGGCGATTTTCCGGGAAGAGCCGCGCGACAGCGGCACCATCACCCTGGCGGATATTGAAAGCGCTATCGACAAAAAGGCGATGCTGTATGATAAATCCGGGGAGGAGCATTTTAATCTTATTTCCGCGCTGCATAAAAGCCTGCGGGGCAGCGATCCTGACGCGGCCGTCTACTGGCTGGAGAGGATGATGTCGGCCGGGGAAGACCCTTTTTACATTATTCGCCGGATGGTCCGCTTCGCCTCCGAGGATGTCGGCAATGCCGATCCGAACGCTTTGCAAGTCGCCCTGGCCGCCCTGGAGTCTTACCGTTTTCTCGGTTCTCCCGAAGGCGACCTGGCCCTGGTCCAGGCGGCCGTTTACCTGGCTACCGCGCCCAAGAGCAACAGTCTTTACCAGGCTCATAACGAAATCAAGTCGGTAGTCAAGTCGACCGGCTACCTGCCGGTGCCCCGTCATATCCGCAACGCGCCCACGGCACTGATGAAATCCATCGGATATGGCCGGGGGTATAAGTACGCTCATGACTATAAAGGCGGTTTCGCTCCTCAGGAACATCTGCCGGATCAACTCGCTGGAAAGGTTTTTTATCATCCCACCAACCGGGGATATGAACAGACCGTTAAATCCCGGCTGGACGGCTGGCGGGCATTGAAGAAAAAATCAGCTGACCCGGATATTTCCTGAAATATTCAGAAAAAGGCTGTTTTATATCAGTATCGCAAAGCTGAAAACGACCAGGATACCGCCGCTGATTGAGGCCGTGCCTGATCCGGCCAGGCCGTGAATTCCGGGAGCAGGAGAGTATGGCGTGATAAAAATTTCTGAGGTGACCAAGAAATACGGGGAGTTTACAGCGGTGGCCGACCTTTCCCTGGCCGTGGCCGCCGGCGAAGTCTTCGGTTTTATCGGTCCCAATGGCGCCGGCAAGACAACCACCATCAGCATGCTGGGCGGCATCCTGGCGCCGACCTCGGGAGAGGTCCGGATCGGCGGCATCGACATGATTGCTTCGCCGGAGAAGGCCAAGCAGCAGATCGGGTTTATCCCGGACCGGCCCTATCTTTATGAAAAGTTGACGGCCATGGAATTTCTTAAATTCATGGCCGATCTTTACCGGGTTGACAGGCGTATTTTCATGGACCGGGCTGAAGAAGAACTGGCCCGGTTTTCTCTTGAAGCCTGGGGAGATCATCTCATAGAATCATTTTCGCATGGCATGAAACAACGCCTTATCATGGCCGGGGCCCTGCTTCATGAACCGCGGGTGCTGGTGATTGACGAACCCATGGTCGGGCTTGATCCCGGCGGACAGAAGATGATCAAGGTTTTATTCCGGGAGCTGGCCGCTTCGGGCGTGGCCATATTCATGTCCACTCATACCCTGTCGGTGGCCCAGGATGTCTGTGACCGGGTGGGGGTGATTCACCAGGGCCGCCTGATCGCCACGGGAAGCATGGCGGAGGTGAGTTTCAGAACCGGTTCCGGCCAGGCCGATCTTGAAGAGGCCTTTTTCCGGCTGACCCAGGAGGCGGAGGTGTTGTAAAAAAAGATTCGGTAAAAAAGCAATTTTATGAAAATATCAACCCCTGCCAAGGGGTGGCTGGGATTTATCATTGAGATGGACGGCGTTCGCCTGTATCATGCCGGGGATGCACAATCGTCCGGGTTAACAGACAACTGAGGATTATAATAATGGG
>JAWOCW010000164.1:0-6567 GCA_046483615.1 Desulfosudaceae bacterium | reverse complement strand
GGGAAATCATTCGCCAATGAAGCAGGCCTGCTGTTGGATGACATATTAAATATAAAAATATAAAGGGCGTCCCCAAAACCGCCCCAATTTTTTTAGTATTTGTTCTTGCATTACAGCATCACTTCAAGATCTTAAAGTACCTTTTTCCAAGGGTGTCATTTTGTCTAACCCGGTTATTTCACGAGTCGATTTGAGCGCAGCTGCAAGGCGCAAGACGCGAAGCTGTAGTAAATCTACTGCGAGTGTCCTGCAACATAGCAGATGCGCTCAAGGTGACTCGCCCGCAGGGTGAAATTTTTTAATATAAAAATGATTTTTTTCTGCAAATCCAAAATGACAATTTGTAATTTTGGAATGACTGCTAAATTCAGTATAAATAATTGAAATAATGCAACAAAGCAATGCTTTTTAAAAAATTTCATGAAATATCCGGGCTAAAGCGGCAGGCCGCCGCCACCGCCCTGGTTGTATTTTCCCCTGGCATAGACCCATAACCGCCAGAGCAGGCGGGTCAGGGCGGCCACGCCCAGCAGGACGCTCATCAACAAAAGCAGAGCCGGCACCCAAACATGACTGCGGTAGGCAGCGGTGGTCAAGGCCACCCGCAACCCTGACAACGCGAATAAGGCCACCCCCGACATGGCTACCGCCACCACCCCATATATAAAGGTGATATCATGCCAGGCAAAAATAATTTTTTTTCCTGAAGACAGCCGCATGTCAGGTTTTTTCACCTTCCAAGGTTGATGGTTCCTACAGCAACCGCATCATGGCGGTTTCATCACAGTTGGGAAATTTCACGCAGGAAACGCAGTCTGACCAGATTTTCAAGGGCAGCTGAGTCTTGTCAATCTTGAAAAATCCGAATTTTTCAAAAAATTCGACATTATATGTCAGCACAAAGATTTTTTTAATATCATAATTGCCGGCATCGGCAAAAGCGTTTTCCACCAGCCGGGTACCGATCTGTTTGCCCCAGTGATCCGGCCGTACCGCCAGGGAGCGGACTTCAGCCAGGTCCTGCCAGCAGATCTGCAGCGCGCAGCAGCCCAGCACGGTCTCGTCGTCATCATCCACAAAAACAAAAAAATCCCTGATATCATCATATAATTTGGACAGGGGTCGGGCCAGCAGAAAACCCTGACCGGCGAAATCGGTCAGCAGGGCATAGATGGCGTTAACATCCTGTATTTTCGCCTTTCTGATCATGGCCTCTGGCTTCCTTGAATGCGACGGGGTTTAAAATTATCAGTTTCAGCGTAACAAAATATTCGGCCTAATAAGGGACGGCCGGCTCAGTGCCTTTTTTAAACAGGGCGTAAACCCCCTTATTGTCAGCTGCCGGCACCCGTTGGCCGGTAGCGGCATCAATTTTAACCGGAACGACATTGTCCGGCCGGCTAAACGGAGGGCATCCCTTTTTCCCCACCGCATTTTTCATAAACTCTTTCCAGATGGGCAGGGCGGCCCGGGCGCCGGTCTCCGATTTTCCCAATGTAGAATAATTGTCCGTTCCTGTCCAGACGCCGGTGGCAATTTTTCGGGAATAACCAACAAAAAGCGCGTCCCGATAGTGATCGGTGGTGCCGGTTTTACCGGCCAGGGGGCAGAGAATGTCACTGGCCCCGCGGCCGGTTCCCTCTTCAATAACCGCCTGCAGCATGTCGGTTATGATGGCCGCGTTTGCCGCCGGCATGACGATTCTGGAATGGGGCCGCGCCTGCCAGATGACGCGGCCGTCACGGTCCAGGACGCGGGAAACCCCGTAAGGCTTAACGTGCCGGCCGAGGCGCGGGAAAACGGCATAAGCACTGGTCAATTCCAGCAGAGTCACTTCCGAAGTTCCCAGGGCCAGGGACAAAACCGGCGACAGGGGGGAGGTTAGGCCGAGGCCGGCCGCGAAATCAGCCACCGAGGCCGGCCCCAGTTTATTGATAATCCTTACGGCGGGAATGTTTTTGGAAAAGGCCAGCGCCTGCCGCAGGGTCATTTCACCGGAATAGGTTTTGGAAAAATTACGCGGCTGCCAGGTTTTCCCCCGCCCGGGTCCGGGGAAAACCACCGGCGTGTTCAAAACCGTGGTGGCCTGGGTAAATCCCTGGCCAAGGGCGCAGGCGTACAGGATTGGTTTGAAGGCCGAGCCCGGCTGTCGTCGGGCGCTGGTGGCGCGATTGAAAGAAGATTCCTGGAAATCCCGTCCCCCGACCAGGGCGGCAATCCCGCCGGTGCTGACGTCGATGGCGACCAGGGCGGCCTGGGGTTTATCCGCCAGACCCTGGCGGGACATGCGTTTTTCCAGGTCCGCCAGACCGGATTCCAGCGCGGCTTCAGCGTGCTCCTGCAGGGAATGAGATAAAGTGGTCTCCACGGTCAGCCCGCCCTGGTGCAGCCGCTCCGGACCCACCACCTTCTCCAGAAAAGGCCTGATGTAGGCGATAAAATAAGGAGCCCGGGTCGAATTCCGGCCGGAGGCGGCCAGCTGCAGGGGCTCCTTCCGGGCGGCCTGATACTCCTCCGGGGTAAGAATATCCTGGTTCAGCATTTGCCGCAGAACCGTGTTTCTGCGCTGAACCGCCAAAGAAGAATTAACCAGGGGAGAAAAACGGGAGGGCGATTTAGGCATGCCGGCGAGAAGGGCGCATTCAGCAATGGTCAAATCATCCGGGGCTTTGCCGAAAAAAATCTTGGCGGCTGATTTGACGCCATAGGCGCCGCTGCCGAAATAAACCTGGTTCAAATACAGGGTCAGAATCTCTGTTTTGGTGTAGCGGCGCTCCAGCTGCACGGCCAGAAGGGCTTCTTTCAGCTTGCGCAGAAGGGTTTTCTGATGAGTCAGAAAAAGGGTCTTGGCCAGCTGCTGGGTGATGGTGCTGCCGCCCTGAACAAACTCGCCGGCCGCCAGATCAGTGACAGCCGCCCGAAAAATACCCTTCAGGTCGATGCCGCTGTGCTCGTAAAAACGGTTGTCCTCGGTGGACACCAGGGCGGCCGCGAGTTCCGGGGGAATATCCCGGAAGGACACGGGTTCCCGTTTTTCCGCGAAAAATTCCGTCAGCAGCACCTTATCGGCTGAATAAACCCGGGTAACACTGGAAGGGCTGAAATTCTCCAGCTGACGGATCTGCGGCAAATCATGGGCGATGGCCAGGAAAAGCCCCATGGCTGTTCCGCAACAGGCGGCGGCCATCAACACCATGACCAGCCAGATTCGACTTCTATGGCCAGCCTTATTTTTCAACATGAACGATTTGCAACCATATTGCCAAATAATATTTCATGAATTTTCCGGCCGGCCGTATTGCCCGGCCTGGTTGACTTTTATAAATGGTAACTATAGGCTGGAGGTAACGGAAACACAACAGGAGAATAACCCATGAACGACCATCACCACCATGACCAGCATACCAGCCATCATCACGAGCATCATGAACCGGGCCAGGGAATGTCATTTCAGGAAAAAATTTCCAAGCTGCTTGATCACTGGATAGCGCACAATGAAAGTCACGCTCAGACCTACCTGGAATGGCGGCAGAAAGCCGAAGCGGAAGGTTTCACGGAAATAGCGGCGCTGCTGGGAAGTATCGCTGAAACAAGTGACCGTATCACGGAAAAACTCAGACATGGACGGCACCTGACCGGCCAGGACTGAACCCGATCCGGAGGCGCCCCGGAAGTGTCCTGGCCACCGCCGCACCTGCTTCCGGCTGATTTCCGGGTTAAGAGTTACAGATTAAAATTTCCGGGTTAAGACACAAACATTCTTCTTCCGGTATCAGGTAGCCTTCAGGTTATAAATAAAATCGTCTATGAGCTCCTGCTGATCCTGGTCCCTGATTTCATCCGGTAATCTGGTAGCGGCCATGCTGACGGCAGCGTCAATCAAATCCGCCCGAAAAGATTTTTTGGCTTCGACATACTGGCTGGTTACTTTTTTGCGCGCCCCATCCAGCAGAAACTCGCTTTGCTGTCTGGCCTCGTCGATCATTTTCTGTTTTATTCTCTCACCTTCGGTGGCAACCCTTTCTTTGATTGACTGAATATGCTTATCACCTTCGGCCAGACGCTTCTGCATATCCTCAAAAGCCAGCAGTGATTCCTCTTTTTTACGCGTCAACCGGTCGATTTCATCGGCGACATCATCCCCGCGGGACTTCAGGAAATTATTCAGCGGAGCTTTTCCGAACCGGACGATGATAAAGGCAAGAATGCCGAAATTAACGCACATCATTATGTCATCATAAATGGGACGCCAGGTCGAAGCCTCTTCGGCAACTGCCAGCGCCACGGCCGGAAACAGAATAGTTCCAGCCAGTAGCAAGGCTGAAATTTTAAAAACGGCCGGCCGTAAAAACTGAGATCTGGTTTTCATAATGTCTTTCCTTATATTATAACATATTTAAAACATGCTATTATATCCAAAGGCTGGAAGCTGTCAATGATAAAAATAATTCCGCCGGGATTGTCTCTTGACAATATTTTTTTTCAGATGTAAAAAAATATTTTAACCCGGACAGGATTCCGGGTATCTCGAAAAATCAGAAAAATAAGGTCCGCGAGCCTGCCGACCGTTGCTACTTGCTTTATCAGACTGCCAAATATAAGGAAATCCATCCATGGAAGCCGACCGGATTATCGCCGCCGCCCGCCAGCAGGGCCAGGGCGCCCTCTCGGAATACGCGTCCAAGCAGATTCTGGCCGCCTATGACATCCCCGTCACCAGAGAAACGCTGGTCGCGAACCCGGAGGAAGCGGTGGCGGCCGCCATTGATATCGGTTATCCGGTGGCCCTCAAGGCCTGTGGCTCCAGCCTCCTGCATAAAAGCGACCGGGGCCTGGTCCGCCTCGGCCTGGCTTCTGAAACAGAAGTCCGGTCAGCCCATGAACTGCTCCGCCGTGAATCCGGAGACAACCTGGAAGGCATCCTGGTCCAGGAGATGATAGCCGGTAAGCGGGAACTGGTGGCGGGCATGAACCGGGACGCCCAGTTCGGCCCCTGCGTTATGCTGGGCCTGGGCGGCATCATGACGGAAATTTTCAAGGATACCGCCTTTCGCATGGCCCCCCTTGACATGATTGAGGCGGCGGACATGGCCGACCAGCTGAAATCCCAGCCGTTGCTGGCGGCTTTCCGCGGGGAAGAGCCTGTTGACCGGAACGCCCTGTCGCGCTGCCTGATGGCCGTCGGCCGCATCGCCCTGGAGCATGAAGACATCCTGGAAATCGACATTAATCCGCTTATCATTACCAGCCGGGGTAACCTGGTGGCAGTGGACGCGCTGATCATATTAAGGTAAGGAGTCTCTCCATGCCGGAAGCAATCACCAGTCATCGCCTGTATCCGTTAACACACCCCCGCAGTGTGGCTTTTTTCGGAGCCTCCAACAACTTTTCCTCCATGGGCACCATGATCCTGACGGCCCTGATGCATTTTGAATTTGAGGGTGATATTTACCCGGTGCACTTGAAGGAAAAAACCGTGCAGGGTTATCCGGCTTATGCCAGCGTGGAAGATATCCCGGCGGTACCGGATCTGGCGGTAGTGGTTCTGCCGACGGGAATTGTCGGCGACACCATTGAAGCCTGCGGTAAAAAGGGCATCCGCCAGGCCATTATCGTTTCCGGGGGGTTCAAGGAGACCGGGGAAGAGGGGGCCCAACGGGAAAAAGAACTGATCGAGATTGCCGACCGTTACGGCATCAGCATTATCGGCCCCAATTGCCTCGGGGTGACCAACACCCATCACCGCCTCAACACCACCCCTCATCGATACTACGGGGAACCGGGCTTCATCGGCCTGGCCTCACAGAGCGGCAGCTTCGTCACCCAGATGTTTGCTTACCTGAATAATCTCGGCCTGGGCTTCAGCACGGCTTTCAGCATCGGCAACGAGGCCAACACCGATATCGTCGATTGCCTGGAATACCTGGGCGCCTGCCCCCATACCAGGGTCATCGCTCTTTACGTGGAGGCCATCCGCCGGGGCCGGCAATTCGTGGAAACCGCCCGGCGCATCATCCCCCACAAGCCGATTGTGGCCCTGTACGTGGGGGGATCCGAAACCGGCCGCCGGGCGGCCCTGTCCCACACCGGGGCCATGTCTGGTCCTGACGACCTGTATGACGGTATTTTCCGCCAGTGCGGAGTTATCCGGGCTACCTCCATTATCGAAATGTTCGATATCTGCATGACCCTGGGGCAACTGCCGGAACCGGCCGGCTCCGGCGTCATGGTGCAGACCCACTCCGGCGGACCGGGAGCGGTGGCGGCTGATGCCTGCGGCCGGGCGGGATTGTCTCTGCCGCAGCCCAATCCGGAGACCCGGCAAAAAATTGCCGACCTGGTGCCGGCCACCGGCAGCATCAAAAACCCCATTGATATTACCTTTACCAAGGATATTAGCCAGTTCTTCAAAGACCTGCCCCAGGCGCTGCTGACTGATCCCGATTGTCACACCCTGCTGCTCTATTTTTACCTGCCCGAGGACATGATCAAAGGCGCCCTGCTCCGATCGGGAATGCCTAAAGAGCAGCTTGCGGAAAAGGTCACGGAAGTCGCCCGCATGTTGTG
>JAWOCW010000144.1:0-3527 GCA_046483615.1 Desulfosudaceae bacterium | reverse complement strand
CGATTTAAAGTTATTGTACGTGGGCCGGATCTCCCGGGAAAAAAATCTGCAGGTACTGGCTTCGGTGATGCGAAAAATCCGGCAGGTCAGGAACGACGTGGCCCTTATTGTTGTCGTTGAAGGCCCCTACCTGGAAGAAATGCAGGCCGAACTGGTCGACCTGCCGGTGATATTTACCGGGTACCTGAGCGGTGATGCCCTGGCCCAGGCCTATGCTTCCAGCGATATCTTCCTGTTCCCCTCCACCGTGGATACCATGGGCAATGTGGTGGTGGAAGCCCAGGCTTCGGGCGTGCCGGTGATCGTCACCGACAAGGGCGGTCCCAGCGAAAATATGATCGACCAGGAAACCGGGTACGTGGTTACGGCGGATGACCGACTGGATGAGCATATGGCCGAAGCCGCTCTGCGCCTGGTGAATGATTCCTGCCTGCTGGCCGGAATGAAAAAAAATGCCCGTGCGTATGCCCGGGACCGTTCTTTTGAAAACAGCTTTCTTGCTTTCTGGAACAATTATCCGTAAAAAACGGTTTCAAACTTCGTAATTTTTTTTTAAATTAACCAGGCCCGAATTTTTCTGCAAGCCTTGTCCGACAGGCCGGTATCAAGAATGGCGAATACGGACGGATTAATTGACCCTGGCCGCTGAAGGCCCTTTACAGCCGGGCAGGGGTTCGAGATACAGGTCCCACTGTTCGGCAAAGGCGGCTTCAAACGAGCGGGTCTCCATATACATCCTGGCCTCCCGCCGCATCCGGGCCAGAAGTTCGGGTCGGTTGATCAGCAGGGAAATTTTTTCCACGAAGGCGTCAATATCCCCGGCCGGCACAACAAACCCTGTCCGGCCGGAAATCAGATTTTCACCGGGACCGCCCTTGTCGGTGACGATCACCGGCACGCCCGAAGCCTGGGCTTCCAGAACCACATTACCGAAGGTGTCTGTAGTGGAGGGAAAGACAAAGACATCGCTCCCGGCATATGCCTGGCTCAAATCCTCTCCATCCATGAAACCGGTAAAATTAACCGGCAGGTCCCGGCAGCGCGATTTCATCTCTTGCAGGTAGGGGCCGTCGCCGACCACGATCAGACTTACCCCGGGATGAGCCGGGACGATGATTTCCATTATCCGGATCAGCTGGTCCAGATTTTTTTCTTTGGAGACCCGGCCGACATACAAAAGTTTCAATGTGTTATCATCCATTTGAAAACGACGTTTAAAAAACCCGTTGCGTTTGCCGGGATGGTAAAAGGACGTATTGATACCCCGTTTGTAGAATTTTATTTTTTCCGGACTGATGCCCCGCTCGATCAGCTCCTCGCCGGTGGCCCTGGAAGGAACAAAGACCAGATCCACATGGTTGTAAAACCAGACCATGTATCGCCAGGTCAGGTCCTCCAGGCCGGTGTCTCCGGTCAGCTGGCCTACATACTGGGGCAGCGAGGTATGATACGTGCCGTATACGGGTAATTGCAGAATGCGGGCGATGGCCAGCGCCGCCAGACCCACCGGTCCGGGCGTGGCGATATGAATCCGGTTGAATTTCTGCGCATAGCAGAAATCCGTCATTTTCAGCAGCGGCGGATAGTACAGCTTTAAATCCGTATATTCCGGCATATCAAAGGTGCCGATCGGCGCGAAGGTTTCAAATCCCGGCCGCCGCTCTTGCGGCCCGCAGGTAATCAGGGTCATGTGCCGGTCCATTTGGGCGGCAATCTCCGCCTGCTGTTTCAGCGTTCCGGCCACGCCGTTGATGTCGTGAAGGGTATCCGTAAAATGGGCCACCCGAACCGGCTCGTCCTGCCCGGTACCGGTGTACAGCCGTTCAAAAACGGTCCGGCAGGCCTGGCGGTCTTTGGTGAATACGCCATAAGCGATAAAGTAGGGGGCCAGCATGGCGTACAGGGCGCCGCCGGCACCGATCATCTGAAATACGTCAAAAAAATTGCCGCTGGAAAGCTGCTCCATGGCCGAATCGCACAATCGGGCCAGAATTTCATCGGCGGCTTGATCTACAAATCGGTAGCACAAGGTCACCCGCTGCTGCGTGGAGACATCATTCCCTTTGGCCATACGCTGGAATTCGGGAAAATCCCGCAGCACTTTGCGCGCCGCCTGCTCGCAGAAGCTGGAAAGGGTCCCGGCGGGGCCTTCCTTTTTTCCCGCCTTCGACCACCTGATGTCCGGTTTTCCGGCTTGGCCAGAATCAAAGGGTTGGGGGATACATCCCTGTGCGTTCAGGGCGCTGTCGATAAACGAAATAAACTCATCTTCTTTTTTCAATCGTTCCAGATTGAATTTGCGGTTATAAAACTGGTAGGCAATGGAATAAAGAGTATGGGCCAGAATTCTGGGCTGACAGGCATCCCCGCACACCTGGGTCCGGCCCTCGTCCACGGCCCTGAGAAAATCTTTCAGGCTGCCGGCCTGCTCCACCAGGGTGTGGGTCCGGGCAATATGAAACCCGGAATGATCATCCGAACCACCGGTCAGATTTTTTTCCCAGGGAGCGCTGCCCGCGGGCGTCAGGTCGTGCTTGCAGGCCAGTCGTTCCACATGTTCCGGCGTCAGGTAACGCAATACGTCCAGCAAAATTTTATTCTGATACTCATCCCGGGTTCCGTTTACCTCAAAATTTTTAAACAGCAGCAGAATCTGTTCAAACAGACCGGGCGTCAGCCGGTCATTGACCGCGAACAGGGGATGGGCCACGACATGGGTAATGGCCTGCTGGTTCAGATAATCGACCAGATCATAGATACTGCCGCGGGCTCGAGAGATGTCGGCGTGCTGGGACTCGGTGATGTCCAGGACCAGAACGTGAACCTTGCAGCCGCTTTCCGGGAAATAAGTGGTGACCTCCTCGCTGATGAAGGCATCCGGCAGATGAGCGATTTCCAGACTGCCGGCAATGGTGTTGTGATCGGTAATGGTCACAAACCGCATGCCTTTTTGGCGGGCGATACGATAAAGCGTCGCCGGTTCGACATAACTTTCCGAACAGCCCAGTTTCTGAAGAATCCAGTAGGCGGGGCGGGTGGAATACTTTGAATGAACATGGAGATCGGCTTTCATGGATTGCATGACAATCATCCTTTGGTGATACCTTAATTCAGGCGATAATCTATTGATGTCGGGTTTCTTTGATATTCAGATTACTTTGTCTACTTTTTTACGGCATAAACATGAGGATGAGATTAGGAAGGTGTGTTTTTTCTGATGACGGATTCTTTTCTCAAGTTCCCGATTATGATTACGGAGCTGAATAATCCCTAAATCTTCCAGCTGGCTGACACAGTAGAGCTGCCTCAAAAATATTGACACACAAGATCGTCCTGGCTATAGATGGGGGCCATAAAAGCGAATTCTCATCCTTGCCGCCCTGTGGTTGTTGATTTTCGGAACCGGCGCGGGGGCAGTAAAAAAGAAATAGTTTCATGAATCCGGTGACCATCCGTCGGGCCGAGAAACTTCAGGGAAGGATTTTCAGGCGTGCGTCCGCTTCAGTATTATACAACGCGGGAATGGA
>JAWOCW010000071.1:0-3192 GCA_046483615.1 Desulfosudaceae bacterium | reverse complement strand
GACCAGGCCCCAGTACTCCCGGCGCAGATCGGCCGGGTAATCATGCTCGTTGCGCCGGTGATCAACCACGGGCCGGCCAAAAGCGACATGAAAACAAGTAGATTGCATGACCGCCTGCAGAAAATAGCCGCCCCAGATGTCACCGTAGCGCTCTATCCGTCCTCCCGGTACTTTCCAGCCCATGGGCACGCACAAGAAGGCCGGGATCAGGTCCCGGACCACGCTGACATTCTGGTTGTTGACCGGTATCCAGGTATGGTGGGCAAGCAGGCAGCAATCGTCGCCGAGGTAGGCCCGGCTGGTGACCGCTCCGTTCAGCCAGGTGACGGCGTCCAGGTCGGGAGCCCCCGTCCACAGGCCGGCCTTTACCCCGACTCTGGCGTCCCGGACTGAAGTCCCGGTCACGGCTTTATGGGGAGCGCCGTCTCGCAGCGACAGGGGAAAACCCCGGGGATAGACTTTCCGGGGGCTGTCTAATTCGAGGTGCCGGCAGACGTTATAAAAGCCGGTGGCGCTTTGAAGCAGAGGCCCCTTCCGGGCGCGGCCGGTATCCCGGTGACCGGCGATAAAATCCCGGGAATCGGGGAAATTATCATCGTCAATGGATATCAGCACCCGGCAGCCGTCGGCCAGGGCGCGCAGGTAGCCGATATTGCGCCGGGTTTCATTGTTATAAGGCAGGCCGGCGTAAAACGCGGGGAATCGCTCCCCCCAGCGATCCTGGGCGGCAATATCCAGAAAAACGGTTTCCAGTCCCTGTCCGGAAAGATTCCGCGCCAGGCCGGCGGTTTCCGGCGGGGTTTTAATATCCCCCACAATCCAGATTTTGACCTCGTCCAGATGATCATACCGCCGGATATTATCGAAATAGGCGGTCAACACCGTGGGCAGGCGAATGGTGGTCAGAACGATATGAAAGGGCTTGGTCATATAATAAACAAGTGTTTGCACAAAAAAAGAGCGGTTGCCAAATAAATCACGTCCGGTATATATTAAACAGATTGGCCGCCATTGTCCAAAATAAAATCAGACCTAAATTAACGACAGAAAAAATATGCCAGACACAGTCGACATCCGGTTATCAATCATAATCACCGTTTTTTCAGAAACCGTCTCGCTGGTGGAAACAATTGACCGGCTCCTGGCCGGAGACAGGGGCTATATCCTGGAAATCCTGCTGGTGGTGTCCCCGCGGTCTTCGGCGCCCTGCCTGGAGGTCTGCCGTGAGCTGGCGGCCAGGCATGCCTTGGTACGTTTTTACCTTCAGAAAAACAATCCCGGCGTCGGCCGGGCCATCCGGGAAGGCCTGGCCACGGTTACCGGCACCCATATGGCTATTATGTCGGCCGATCTGGAGACCGAACCTGAAGCAGTGGACAGAATGGTGCGGGCGGTTGAGGCCTCCGGCCATGACCTGGTCATTGCCAACCGGTGGCTGCCCGGCGGGGGCTTTGAAAACTACAACCCTGTCAAACTCTGGCTGAACTGGCTGTTTCAGAATATTTTTAAACGGATTTATGGCACCGAACTGGGCGATCTGACCTACGGCCTGAAAATTATAAAAAAAGACCAAGCGGCTGCCATCTGCTGGGAAGCCACCCACCATGAAATATTTATTGAAACAACCCTGAAACCATTGCTGGCGCGTGCCTCGGCCGGCCAGGTGCCGACCGTCTGGATAGGCCGGCGGGAAGGCGTCAGCAAAAACAGTTTTTTCATTAATCTGCGCTATACCTGGCTGGCCCTGAAGCTGACCCGGCAGATTCCGGCCGCCCGCCGCGTCAAATGCCACCGGAAGGATTGAGATGGAACCATTGCGAGTGCTTTTCATAAAACCGCCGGACAGCGAGGTCAACGTCCTCTCCTTGGACGTTCCCTTAGGCATCTTGTACCTGTCCGCCAGCCTGAAAAAGGATTTTGGGGACCGAATTGCCACAAAGATGATTGATCTGCGGCTGGAAAAAACAGTCACCGGGCCGCTGGCCCGGAAAATCGAGAACTTCGCTCCCGACCTGATCGGCATCAGCCTGCTGACCTTCAACCATATTTTCCTGAAACACTACCTGGCCTTTATCAGGAAGATGGCGCCGCGGGCGGCCATTGTCATCGGCGGACCGGGCGCCACCTACAGCTACCGGGAACTTTTAAAGCAGCACCCGGAAATTGACGCCGCCGTTCCGGGAGAAGGTGAGACGGTTTTATCCAGCCTGGCGGATACTATGCTGTCCGGGCGGGACATCCGGACCGTGCCGGGCATTGCCTGTTTGGATGAAAGCGGCCTGGTTTTCAATGGCCGGCCGGAGTACATCCCGGATCTTGACAGCCTGCCCTTCCCCGACTACGGCCTGATCTCCTTTGACCGCTACTGGGGAGAAAAACAGCACGGCCAGATGAACGGAGTGCTGGCGCGCAATAAATACACCCATATTATCAGTTCCCGGGCCTGCCCGTTTAACTGCATCTACTGCCACAATATTTTCGGTAAAAAACTGCGAAAAAGAAGTCCGGAGAACTTTGTCGGGGAGATGAAGTGGCTGTGCGACACTTACGGGATTAAAGAATTTCACATCGTGGACGATGTTTTTAATTTTGACCGGCCCCGCATGCACTCCATTCTCAACCTGATCATCGACCGGCATCTGGACGTCAAGCTGGCTTTCCCCAATGGCCTGCGGGCTGATATGCTGGAAACAGAAGATCTGGATCTGTTGAAAAAAGCCGGAGCCTACATGGTCACCTTTGCCATCGAAACCGCCTCACCCCGGCTGCAAAAATTAATTCGGAAAAATTTAAACATCGACAAGGTATCCGAAAACATCCAACACGCCAGTTCCATCGGCTTGATCGTCAAGGGTTTTTTCATGCTGGGATTTCCCGGCGAAACCCCGGCGGAGATCCGCCGGACCATTGATTTCGCGGTTAAATCAAAACTTGACCTGGCCCATTTTTTTACGGTAGCGCCTTTTCCCGGTACCGCCCTCAGGCAGTTGGCCCGGGAGACTTATCCGGACTGGCGGGAGGAAGCCCTGTATCATTACTGGCCGGACAAACCCTTTTATCAGCAGGCCACCGGCTACAACCTCAACCGGACGCAGAAGCTGGCCTATCTGAAATTCTACGGCTCTCCCCGGACGCTTAAAACCTTTTATAAAATACCGCTGAAAACTCAACGGCTGAAAAAATGGGCCAAAT
>JAWOCW010000067.1:0-5472 GCA_046483615.1 Desulfosudaceae bacterium | reverse complement strand
CCATCATGCCGGTGGCCGCCGCCCTGCCCCGGCTGGCGGAACTGCTGTAAGGTTGCCGCCTGGCGTCTTGGAATGAGGGGTTTATGGCTGGGTGTTCACCGGTATGGCCCTCGGCTTATTTGTCCTTCCTGACTTTCGTATCGTCTGCGATAGGGGCGGCCTTCAGAGCAACCGCGGGAAGCCTGAAGGCTTCCCCTACATTGGCCTACGCTCCAATGTTCAAGTTGGCGGGCGGTAGGCAGCGGTCACAGGAGCAGGCCGTGGCAGAGGATGTTCCGGATGGCGGTGCCCTCTACCTGGTATTGATCGGCATTGTTGTGCCTACGAAAACAGGCGACATTTATGAGAGCAAAGCGGTGCCCTCTACCTGGTATGGTATGGGGGCGGCATTGTTGTGCCAGGCATGGCCCGGGCGGCTACTGGTTTTGCATGGCGGCGGTCAGTTTTTCTTTGAGAAAGGCAAAACCGTTGGCCGCGTAATAGGCGCGCAGGTCACCCTCCAGGATGGAGCCGAGTTTGACCTTGAAATCCTTCTGCCGGAATTGGTTCAGCCGGGTTTGCAGGTTTTGGAGGCGGGCCGTTTCCAGCGGCGGCAGGGTGATGCCCCGGCGCAACAGAAATTCGATATCAAACCCGTCCCTGATTTCGGCGCGATCCAGCAAGGCGGCCACCTTGTTGCGCATGGTCTGCTCCAGGGTATGAGCCCGGACCACCACCTGCCGGGTGTCAAACCGGGAAAAGGCGATTTTCTGCTGACAATCCCAGGAACGAATCTCCCGGCGGATTTCGATTTTCAAACGCCGGGGGTAGCGGGCGGAGCGCAGCTCGATCTCAAGGGCATAGTGCTCGCTCGGGGCGTCGGTGATTTCATAATCTGTTTGGAGCAGGTCCTGGATTTGGCGGGCATACTCCTTTTCATCCCTTGACCTGATAAACCAGAAGTCCAGATCCACCGAATACCGGGGCAGTTCATGGCAAAGCCGCAGCATGGTGCCGCCGCCGAAGACCAGCGGATCCAGGGCTCCGGACCGGTGCAGGCGGTCCAGCACCTCCATCTCAAACACTTCATGTCGCGCCAACGTATCCATGGGACCTCAGCAGTTTTCTGGTTTTTGGGGGAAAGTCCCGGCTGGCGGCTTCGAGCTTGCTCCTATCCAGCCGGGTATGGTCCAGGGCCGCAAGATCCAGGGCGTACCGGCCCAAAGACATCAGGTAAAAAGCGTCCAGCAGGGCTTTTTCCGGGGTGGCTATGAAAAACCCTTTTTCCTTTCTGAATCCCGAATAGAGGCGGGGCGCGAGGCGGGTATATCGGAAAACCGTGCTGTCCACCTGGATCTGCCTGGTCCGCACTGTGGCCACGGACTCATAATAATCACGCTGCATCTGGGTGGTGATGTCGTAATAATCCAGGGCCGTGGTCAGGGAAATATAGGAAGGCACCTGGATAAGATTGGCAATGGCAAACTTCTCCTCTCTGCCGGCGGCCTGCCACACCTCGCGCAGCATATACAGGTTGCGCTTGATCCGCACCAGCAGGCCCTGGCGAACAAAGCGGCTGGCAGCCACCCGGGCAGAGGCGGGCGTGATATCCAGGACCCGGGCCAGTTCCTCGTATCCAAAGTAAAGCTTTTCAATGCGGCGGAGTTGGTTCAGTTTCATGTTTAAAATACAGAAAATTAACATTTATGTTAATTTACTGTACTTGGTGGTAAGGGGGCTGTCAAGTTTAATCTGGGGGTAAGCTGGGGTTAAGCCGGGAGCACCAGTATGAGGTCGTTCCGATGTTCGAGATTCCTGCGGCGCTACGCGCCTCGCGATGACGTATGTGCGGGCTGACGCGCACCGGTATGGAGTCGTTCCGCTGAACAAGATTCCCACGGGGCCTGCGGCCCTCGGAATGACGTGTTGGCGGGCGGGCGCGCACCGGTATAGCCTGGAATTTATTGTCCTTCCTGACTTTTGTATCGTCCGCGTTGGGGCGGCCTTCAGAGCCTGCCCCGGACTCAGATCCGGGGCTTCCCCTACGCGGCCGATGTTTACAAATTTCATTGTTTTTCAACTGATTTTATTATATTTTTATAGGTGTAATCGCCAAAGGGGGCCGTGGCAAAATGAAAAACCAACCAACCACCAAAGCAGACATCATTCATCATATCCAAAAAGAACGGGAACAGCTTACCCTTCTTGGGGTCAGCCGGTGGGGGAATCAATCATTATGAAAAAGAATGAATTATCATCACAAATCCGCAAGGCGATTCTTGAAATCGAACCGGCGGCGGAAATTATTCTTTACGGTTCCCGGTCCCGCGGCGATGCCGGTCCGGAGTCCGACTGGGATCTGCTGATCCTGGTGGATGGCCGGGTGGATGAAGAACGCACAGACCGCCTTCGGCACCGTCTTTACGAATTGGAGTGGGCGGCCGGCACGGTGATTTCCGCGATCGTTCGGTCCCGCCGGGAATGGCAAAGCGCGCGCTACCAGGCCATGCCCTTTTATCAGCAGGTGGAAGCAGAAGGAATTCGCATCTGATGGACGACCGCAACCGGGAATTGATTGCGCATCGCCTGAACCGGGCCGAGGAAACCCTGGAAGACGCCCGCGTTCTGGCCGGAGCCCAGCGCTGGAATGCCTGCGTTAACCGCCTTTATTATGCCTGTTTTTATGCCGTTTCCGGGCTATTATTGCTGGACGGTCTTGCTTCTTCCAAGCATTCCGGCATCCGCAGCCACTTTAACCGCCAGTACATCAAAATGGGCACTATCTCCAAAGAAATGGCACAAATTTACAATGATCTGTTCGAACGGCGGCAGGAAGGAGATTATCTGGACTTTGTCCGATTTGATGAATCCCAGGTTGTGCCATGGATACCCAAAGCAGAGAAACTGATTGCGCACATCACCGATATAATTCAGGCACGAACAGGCTGAAGACAAGGAAAACAAACCACTCTCTGCCCCTTCATTGAATCATATGATCGGCTGCTGGCTTTTTCGTATGGCCGTTTTTTTTGTATACAAACAAAGCCAAAGCAGGTGTTCATTGGAATGGCTGCGTTCCTCTGTCCAAGATTCCCGCGTCGCTTCGCTCCTCGGAATGACGGGTTTATGGACGGGCGTTCACCGATATGGGTTCATTCCTTTATTCAAGATTCTCACGGGGCCTGCGGCCCCTCGGAATGACGGGTGTATGGACTGGCGTGCACCGGTATGCAAATCATAACGGGCCAGGACAATCGGCAGCTATCGCTGCCCGCTGTCGATTATCCTGGCCAGGGAGCTGGCCATATTATCCAGAACCGATTCATCGGGAAGCGTGAAGGTCATTCGCAACCGGCCCTGTTCATCTTTCTCCATGCATTGTGCCAGTTGCTCCTTCACCACACCGGCGAGCTCATCTGCCTTGTCGGACTCTTCGGACAGGGGAAACATCTCTCCCATAAAAGCAAAGGCCGCTTCCATGAGGCGGGCGCCGGCCAGGGAGGCTTTTTCCTGGCGCGCCAGGCTCCGGGCCTGTTCTTCGGCCGCTGCTTGGGAGCGCTCGTTTTCCGGGGCCGCCGGTTTGTTGCCCAGGAGCACTTCCAGGCGTTTTTTCAGTTCTTCCAGGCCGGTGGTCATATCGACTTCCGCGATTTCCGCTTCCGGGTCCAGCACGGCCAGGGCAAGCTCGTGCTTGGCCGAGAGGGTGGCCAGAAGGTTTTCTTCCAGGGTATCTTCCGTGACCAGGATATACACCTGGACCGGCTGCCGCTGCCCCAGGCGATGCGCCCGGCCGATGCGCTGCTCCAGGACAGCGGGATTCCAGGGCAGATCAACGTTGATGACCGTATTGGCGGCTTGCAGGTTTAAACCGGTGGAACCGGCATTGGTGGTAATAAATAACTGGCAGCGGGAATCTTCCTGAAACTGACGCATCAGATGCTGCCGCTTTTTCTGGGGCACCGAGCCGTCCAAGCGGACAAAATTCATGCCGCGATCCGCCAGCAGCGGTTCGATCAGATTCAGCATGGAGGTCCATTCCGAAAAAAGTACGATTTTGCGGTCTTCTTCGGCCAGCAATTGATCCAGCAGATTGCCCAGTTCGGCAAGTTTACTGGAATAGCCGGGGCCGGTTTTTTCCACCAGAAAGGTGCTGTCGGCGCACATCCGGCACATCAGCAGGGCTTTTTGCAGCCGCAGAATGTCCATTTCCGTCAGGTACTTCTTGTTTAAAATGGTGCTGATGATCTGCCGGTGGCTGTTGTGCAGTTCCAGTTGTTCCTCTGTCGGCGGAATACGCAAAATGCTGGTGCTCCGGGGCGGCAGATCCTTGATCACCGACTGGCGCGTCCGCCGTAACAGTACCGGGGCCAGGCGCCGGCGCAGCTCGTCCAGATTTTTATATCCCAGGACCTTGCCTTTTTCATTGACCAGCCGGTAGCGGTTGTAAAAACGGAAGGCCGGCCCCAGCCGTCGCTCGTCAACAAACTCCACCACGGAAAAAAGCTCATCCAGCCTGTTTTCCAGGGGGGTGCCGGTCAGGACCAGCGCGAAGGGAGATTTCAGAGCCTTGACCGTTTGCGAGGTCTTGGCTTCCCAGTTTTTTATGCGCTGGGCCTCATCCAGAATTATTAAATCCCAGCCGACCTGCTCAATGGCATGAATATCCCGCAACACCTGTTCGTAATTGCAGATGGTAAAAAAAGCATCGTTGTCATACTGGGCCGCGCGCTCTGGGGGGCTTCCCAGAACCATCTGGCAGGAACGACGGCTGGTTTGCCTGATCTCGGTCCGCCACTGGGCTTTTAAAGAAGCCGGACAGATCACCAGCACCTTGGAAATATTCACGTCCTGGGAAAGAAGTTCCGCCACCCCGATACCCTGAATGGTTTTGCCCAGCCCCATGTCATCGGCCAGCACCGCCCGGCCGGCCCCTACCGCAAAGGCGATGCCGTCCAGCTGGTACGGCAGCAGTTCCCGGTCAAGCAGCGTTTTGCGAAGCGGATGATTTTCCGGGTCACTGCGGATGGCTTCCACTTTATGTTTTACCCGCTCCTGGTAAAGTTGTTTGTTGATATACTCTTCGGCGTCCGGGTAAATCGTTACGCTGATGCCGCGGCTCTCCAGTATCCGGATATGACGCAGCAGCTTTTTCACATCCGTGACGGCGCGGTTCGCGAAAGGCGCCACCAGCCTGGCGGCCTCTTGGTCCGGATCATCCGGAACAAGCAGGCGCAACTCCAGATTCTCGCCATAGGCCAAGTATACGGCCGGATTGGGGATCGCCGGCGTTGTTTCCCGGATGGATTTGGTGAATTTTTTCCGGGTTTTCTCGACGACATATAAAATATGTTTGCAGGTGCCCAGGGTATTCTTGCGAAAATCGGGGCAGGTGCAGTACGACTGACCCCGTTCCCAGCCCCGGAGAGCGACCCGGTAGCTTTTCCCTGAAGCAGCGTTGCTGACGATATAATCCGTCCAGAGTTCCCGCGGATT